>JBBDYI010000245.1:0-2591 GCA_040901705.1 Pirellulales bacterium
GGCAGTAGCGGGTCGATGGCCGCGGCGTCCGTCGGCATGATCGCCGGCAGGCGGCCGGAATCAACCGACCGTCCGACTCGTTGACCAGCGCTTCGTAAGCCGAAAACCCATCCGTCTGAAACACGCCGCGATAATCGCCGAGTACTTGCCGCGGACCGTCTCGACTGCGATGGGGCTGAAAGTCGTAAACCAAGTACCGATGCTCCGCGTCGCCGCCGTAGCCGAACAGATAGCCCAACGACGATTTACCGCGCTGCTCGCCGAGGTAACGCACCGGCGTTTCGTCGGCCTGAACAACGTAACTCTCCAGAATCTCGTCCAGCAGCCGCGCGGCCAGCGGTTTGAGACACCGCGCCGTGCCAGACAGCAGCTTCCACAGCAGCGTCCGCGACAGCCACATGCCCAGCGGACCGACCAACATCTCCTGGTGGCGATAGGTCGGCAAGTGTCGCTCGAACTTGGCGGCCACGAGGCGAAGCCAGCACGCTGGCGCCGCACGTGCTCGACGACGTAGGCTTTGGCCGCCTTCAGCTCGATCTGCTTCGTCACGTGCGTGCGAATCACCACTCGCTGGCGGCCGAAGTTGCCGCACGGGCATTCTTCCGCTGGCAATGGATGGTCTTCGCGCCGCACCGGCAGAAAGTCGGGCATCACGAACTTGCGGCGTGCCCGACGCGGCGGTTTCTGTGGTGCAGACTCGTCCGTCGCCTCGGCGTCTGAAGGTGAATCGGCCGCGTCGCGTGCTTCGTCCAGCGGCGCGGCGGCGAACAGCAGCCGCTGATCGGGCGAAGGGGCATAACGTTCGCGGCGTGGAGAGAACAGCGTCTTCTTGAGCAGCGCCAACTGCTCGTGGGCGTGATCGAGCGCCGCCGCGAGCGCTGTGATCTGCACGCGCTGCGCCGCGATGATCGCGTCCTTCTCGGCCACCTGCCGCTCCAATTCGCCCGTGCGGCGTTCGAGCGCGGCGATAGAAGATCGCCAGGCCGTCGCCGGTGAAGAACAGCACCTTCACCGAATTGCGGCGACGGTTGAAAAACAGAAACAGTCCGCCCGCCTCGACCTGCCGGCCGAGTTCCTGCTCCACGATTCCCACCAAACCCGCAAAGTTCTTGCGCATATCCGCCGACTTTGTGTAGGCGTACACGCGCGTCGTCGGCAGCAGCAGGCTCAGCACGATGCACCGCCCTCTGGATGATGCCGGCTCGGCGGCGGCAATGCGCTCTTCTCGGCCGACGAGGATCACCGCTCGCAACACGCGGCGGATCGCTGCTTCGTCGCAGCCTGCGGGAATCGCGATGCAAATCGCCGGAGTGTGACCGGAAACGCCTGGCTGATCGACCGGATCGATCGTAACTTCGATCGAATCGCCCCTGGCGCCGAGGAGATCACCGCCGTCGACACCCCAGACTGCCGGCACAACGTTTCGACGCTGAGCCGCGAAGATTCATGCCGGGCGATCAGCTTCCACCAAAACGCCGCCCGATCCGACTGCCGACTCTCCGACATGGTTACTGCCCCACAAGGAACGAGGATCCAATCCAAGACCTCAAGCTACCACGCCCAACAAGCATGTAGATTCGGCGACGCTTACGCCGCCGTGCCGATACCGGCGGGCGCTGCGAACCGGCGCGACGATCGTCGGCCGACTCCGCAAAGACGCGGCGCTGCGCGACGTGCCGCCGAAGCACAAACCAAGCCAGCGTCGCAAGCGTGGCCGGCCGCGAAAGTACGGCCAGAACAAGATCAACCTCGCTCGGCGCGCCGCACAATCGCGCGGCTGGCAAACGATCGAATGCACGGTGTACAGCAAGCGAAGCGTCAAACGCTACAAGACGTTCTTGGCGAACCACCCGCCGTCGCAGACGCAACGCGGTGTTCGGGACCAGGGCGAGGCCGGCCGTCTTTCGTTTCACGTTGACGGCCCGCAGAATCCCGCAGAATGTTGAGCAACTGCCGGCGAATCGGCGCGTACGGCTCGTACGACACCCGGCGAAACTCCAAAACGAGTTGTTCGACCGACTTGCGCAGCGCCAGCTCCAAGAAATACGCCCGTTCCCCCTTGTAGGCTTGGGGAGCGATTTGCACATGCGAATGCCATTTGTGATCGACCGCGCCGGCCATCGTCCGGCCGCCCGGTCGATAGCTGATCGAATAATCGCGGAACTTCAGCGGCATCTTGGGCAAGTCGCGGACCACGTTCCCCTCGTCTTCGAACAGTCGATGTCGGCCACCGGAAGCCAGCAGCACAAAAAACCGCTCGTGCCGCAGGTAATGCACGTTGGCCAAGCCCAGCTGCTTGCGCCGCGACTTGGTCCGTTTGGCAAGGTCGACGCCGTAACAGTCGATCAGCTTGCGGTCGATGGCAAGTGGGTCTTTGTGGGGCGGAATGGGTCAACCCGCAGTTGAGCGTCGCCGGCGCCGTGCTGACGAATTGCCACGCACGGCGAACGATTACCGACCAAATCGCCGGCGAAGTTCGCCGGGTTTATCCGCTGCTGGGGTCCGTCCGCATGGACGCGCAGCTTCTGTATGCGACCGGGCGCATGTCGCACTTTGCGCGCTGCCGTGGGTTGTGCTAACAATAGGGGGGT
>JBBDYI010000246.1:0-18054 GCA_040901705.1 Pirellulales bacterium
TTTGGCGGGTGCCGGTTAGGCGGTTGTGGCGCGTTTGCCAGAACTTGTTGTAGGAGGGGGTGTCGCTGAGGTGGTCGGCGACGAGGGTGAGCATCGGTTCGGCCCCGCGGCTGCAGAATTTTTCCGTGCCCTGCATGCGGCGGGCGACCTGCTTGACGGTCGATTCGACGTAGGCGCTGGTGATGGGCAAGCCAGGCAAAGTGCTTTTGCGTCCATGCGCCGCCTCCGCTAAACCGTCGGCCGTGCCGCAACAAGAACTTGCTCAACTGATGGCGGGCCGCCCGCTCGGCACATGTGGCGTCGTCGCGAGCCCGCTCCAAGTCGCGCAGCGCTTCGGTGGCTTCGTCGGGAACGTACACCGTCGTCAGGTCGCCGGACCGCAGGAAGTGCGCCAGCTTCACCGCGTCGCGGCGATCGGTCTTCAAGCGATTGGCGGCTTGGATCGGCACCAACGACGGCGCCACCACGACGCAGTCGATCTTGTGCTCGGCGAGCTCGCGATACAACGCGTAGCCGGTCGGGCCGGCCTCGTAGCAGCACCGCAGTTTGCTCTTCGCGCCCAGCCGGGCCAGCGCCTTGAGCACGTGCTGTAAGTCGTTGGGCACCGTGCAAAACTCCTTGGCGGCATCGCGGCCTTGCTCGGCCACCGCCAACGTAATCGACTCTTTGTGGACATCCATCCCGACGTAACGTACGCTTGTCGCCATTGGACCAGCCCTCTCGTTGTCGGCTCTGCGGTGAGGTGGAGTAAACAACGACCCCATCGTAACCCACGATCCGCGAGCGGCTGGTCCAACCATTTTGCCTACAGTTCAAGGTTTCTACGGTCCAAGGTTTCTGGATACGCGTTAGCGCGATTCGTCGGCTCGCGGCGGCACGTGGACGAGCGGTATCGCCTCTTCACGACGGAATCAGCCCTTCGCGGATCGCCAACCGCACCAAATCGACCGTGCGATGCACGTCGAGCTTGCGCATCAACCGCGTCTTGTGATTGTCCACCGTGCTCGCCGAGAGATTCAGATGCTCGGCACACTGCCTCACCGTCGCCCCGCCCACGATCGACAGCAGCACGTCGAGTTCGCGTTGCGTAAGCGTCTCGAGAGGCGTGTAGCGAAACGCCGTCGCAAGTCGCAGTCCCTCCGGATCGCGAACGATGCGCCCGGCAAGGTCCGGACAGAACGACGATTCGCCGGCCGCCACCAGCCGAATCGCATTGGCGACGACAGCGAGCGACTCCTGCCGCGTATGATAGGCCACCGCCCCTAACCGCAACGCCTCGCGAACGTGCGCAACGTGCAGACGCTCGTCGATCGCAATCACCCGCGGCGCACCATCCATGCTTCGTACGCGCTTTAGCAGTCGAAACGCGCCGCGGGCGTCGAGTGTCACGTCGACCAGCACCGCGTCCGGTCGGTGCTGCGACAGCAAGTCCGTCGCGGCGCACTCGTCGCCCGTGGTCGCCACGACGCGGATGTCGTGTTGCGTTTGAAGTGCGGCGGTCAGCAACTCCGCTACTAATCGCTGGCGCTCGACGACGACAACGCGGAGCCTTCCGGCATTGCGCCGGGAACCGTTGCCCTCGCGAATCATGTCATGCCTCGCTGGTAGGCCGAATCCGCCGAACGAATGCCTTTCGTCCAGCGCAGCGATAGGGCAAACGCCCCACGCCGCCAGCAAGGAATGAGAGCAACTGGGGGTGACAACATGGTGTCACCCCTAAACCGACTCCGTCGATTTTTTCGGATTTTTTCCGGCCGCCCGCGGAGGGCCTGGCGATGCAGAGCGAGTCGATCCGGACTCGAGCCTTCTGCCAACGCCATTGCCCGAAGCAAGGCAGCGAAGTCGCGACGCGTAACCGCCGCAGTATCTGCGCAAGGTGTGGCAAGGCCGCGGACGTGTCGGTCCCAGATTGCCGCTAACCGAGCGGCGCCGATTGATCTCGCGCGGGAAGATGTCGCGCGAGCCTGGATTTCCGACTATCGCCAGTCGTACGTCGCTTGTTTGGCGAATCCATTCAGCGCCAATTTGCCGCCGGCGAAAACGTCGAGAATTGCAAAGGCGTTGTTTTCCTTCGCCTCTCCTTCGACGAGCGCGGCCAGCGTCGCGTAGTGAATGTCGGTAATCTCCCGGTGATCGTTCTTGTGCTCGTGCCCCTGAAAAACCGCCAGCACTTTGGCCGACGCTTCGAGAATCTTGCGGGCGGCGGCCGCGTTCTTGGCCGCGTATTTGGTCTTCTCGTCGAGACGCTGGTGGGCGAACACGAGCGTCGGCAGTTTCGTGGCGGCCAGGTCCGCGGCCAACCATTCGAGTTCGTCGGCCGAAAGGTTCGCGTCGTCCCATTGCGAGTTCTTCGCGCCGTAGGGCTTGCCGTCGGCGCGGAAGCAGGCGTCCAGCACGATGCAATGATGTTCTTTGACGTCGAACGAGTAGAACGGCTTCTCCTGCCCGACGCCGCCGAGGAATTGCTCCTTCGTGAGCGTGTCGACGCAGTGATTGCCCAATACGTAATGCCGTGGGGCGTTGGCTTGGGCCAGCGTGCCGTTGATCCGCTTCAGATACGCCAATTCCGTTTTGACGGAATCGGCCGCGTCGACGAGATCGCCCAACTCGACGATGGCATCGACTTCGGCGCGGTCGAACGCTGCGACGGCGCGCTCCAGGCGTTCGACCGACAGACGGTAGTATCGCGAGCCGGCGGCCAGTTTGTCGGCGTAATGCAGATCGGTGACCAAGCCGATTCGCAGCAGCGGCTTTGTGTCGGATTCGGCTTCGACGTCGTCGGACGCGAACGCCGAGCGCGTAACGCGCGACGTGAGTCCGCCCGACGCCAACGCGCCGGTCGCAAGCAGCAGCGTTCCGCCGCGCAACACGGCCCGACGAGAGACGCGCCGTGAAGTATCCTCGCCGGCCATAAGCGTACGCTCCCCTGCATCGGCGTAGGGAAATGCGGTCGCGGGAATCAACGCCTAACGCAGCGAGATCGTTTTGCCGCGGGCCAGTTCTTCGATCTCGATCTTGTCCTCGCGGGCAAGCCAACCAATGCCCTGCAAGACCATGTCGCGCGGTGCGTCGACCTCTTTGCAGAGTTTGGTGAACGACAGGCGTCCGTGTTGGCTCAGCGTTTTCCAGACCAAGCCGGCCGCTTCGCCAATTTGTTCAACGCCCATCGTGCTCGCCGAGTTTTCGGTGACGGTTGCCATAGCTTTTGTACCTCCCTTGCCAAAACCTACGTCGCCATCGTGCGGCCGTCCAAAGAACACAGTTGCCGCGTATGCGACGCCGGGGGTCGGGTCGCGCGGACGTGGCTCGAATCAATATATCGCTTGTAGCGGTTGCGGCAACTGCGCGAATGGGGGGAAAGCAGCGACCGTCGGTGCGACCATACGCCGCGCGGCGGCTGCCCCATGTGCCGACAAAACGAAAAAGGGCCCGGAAGGCTCGCGTCCAAGCCTGCCGGGCCCTGTTACCGTGAAAAACTGGCTCACTCCCGATGCGGGATTACGTCGCCGAAATCGAAGGCGACTGGCTGCTAAGGTCCACGGTGCTTGTTCGTTCGTGCCGTGTTTGGCCCAAGCGGATGCGGGTCCGCGGGGCCAACTGGGTCGCACACAAGCAATGGCGGATAAAGCACTCTGCGTGCCACAGCCGGAAGACCGACCTCCGTCGCGAATCGGATTCGCATCGCAAGTCGTTTTGAGATAACGTGTTGAGGATATTCCGGGCCGTTCGGCGCGCGTCGGATGCACCGGCGACAGCGTGTAAATCTTACACGCTCAGCGCCCTACGCGGCCAACGCCGCAGGCATCGCCGCCGCGACAATCGGCGCAACGCCAACGAGCCGCCGATATGGACCCGTTGTGGATATCGAACCGGGCGACGTCAAGAATCGAACATTGCCGAGTTCGGCCGGACAGTTTGCCTGGCTTTCCACCGCCGGGGGTGACCGCCCAAATTGACGGTGTTGCGTCGTTGCCCCGGTACAAACTGACCTGGACTCGGTCCATTGCTTTTGGCACACTCCCGCCGCGCGTTTCCTACTTGCTGAGATTATTAGCGATATGTTACGACGAACCGCCCATTTTTGGCCCGTCGCGTTGGCGTCCCTGACGCTCGGTTTGATCGTCGCCACGGCGAGCGGCTGCAAGTCGTGGGGCCGCTGGGGAAGTTGGGACGACGACGGGTTCTCCGAGGAAGACCAGAAGCTGACGGAGAACGTGCGACCGCGCGAAGCGAACTCGTCTACCACGAGCGTGTCCACCAAGGGGCGGCAGATCGAACACAATTTGGGAATCGGCGATAAGTAGGCCGATTTCTCGATTACTTCTTTTTCTTCTTCGCCATCGGCATCCGCGGGTGAGCGTCGCTGCCCCACGAGCATCGCGCTTGCAGATTCCGCGATCGCGTCGCCGATTTCCCAGCGGCGGTGGCTTGTGCAGCGCGGTTATGGCCGTTACGCTCGCTAAACGTCGGCGGCGGGCGGCGGTCGCTGGCAAGTATTAGCGTGCGGCGACTCGACTTGCGGCGCACGATGTGATCGGATTTCTCTGTTTCGGCCCATCCGTGTCCACGCTGTCGCTTTCCATTGTCGAACTTGCCGCGGCGATCCGTCGCGGCGAACTGCATGCCGTCGACGTGCTCGACGAATGTTTGGCGCGGATCGACGAACTTGACCACGTGATACACGCCTGGGTTTGCGTCGACGCCGAGCGGGCGCATCTAGCCGCTCAGGAAATCGACCGGCGCGTGGATCGCGACGATTCGCAGCCGCTGTTGGGCGTGCCGATCGCGATCAAGGACATCATCGACGTAGCGGGCCTGCCCACGCTGGCCGGGTCGCCGCTACGGCGTGGTCATCGGGCCGAGCGCGACGCGACCGTCGTCGCCCGATTGCGGGCAGCCGGAGCGATTATCGTCGGCAAAACGGTTACGACCGAATGGGCCTGCTTCGACCCGCCGCCGACGCTCAATCCCTGGAGTCTCAGCCATACGCCGGGCGGTTCTAGCAGCGGTTCCGCCGCGGCCGTCGCGGCGCGGATGTGCCCGGCGGCGATCGGAACCCAGACCGGCGGCTCGATCATTCGGCCCGCGGCATATTGCGGCGTCGCCGGATTGAAGCCGACCTTCGGGCGGGTGAGCCGAGCCGGCGTCTTGCCGCTAAGCGAGAATCTCGACCACGTCGGACCGATCGCCAGGTGCGTCGCCGATCTGGCGATCTTGCTCAATGTGTTGGCCGGCCACGACGAGGCCGATCCCGAGTCGGCCGACGACGAAACCGCGGACTACACCAGCCAACTGGCTCGCGATCGACCGCCGCGGATCGGCGTAATCGAGGAATTCTATTGGGAGCGAGCGTCGGAAGACATCGTCGACGCGACGGAAGCGGCCCTCGAACGATTGCGCGGCGCCGGCGCACAGATCGTCCGCATCGTGCTGCCGGAATCGTTCGCCGAAGTGTCCGCCATGCATGCGCGCGTCATGGCGGCGGAAATATCCGACGTACATGCCGATAGATACGCCGAGCGGCCCGAAGCCTTCGGGCAAAGCGTGGCATCGCTTATCGAAATGGGATTGGCGATGACGCAGGACGAATATCGTCAGGCTCTCGACGATCGGCACGAATTCCAAGACGAAATCGCCCACGCGTTCGGCGACGTTGACGCGATGCTCGCGCCGTCGACCGACACCACCGCCCCGGACGACCTGGCCACCACCGGACGCCCGCTGTTTCAGTCGCATTGGAGCTTCGCCGGACTGCCCGAACTGACGATGCCGTGTTCGCTGGCGGAAGACGGCTTGCCCGCCGGACTACAATTGATCGGTCGCAAATTCGACGAAGCCAGACTGCTCGGCGTGGCGGCATGGTGCGAACGCGTCCTCGATTTCCGCGCTCGGCCGCCGCTCGTCGACGAATAACACGCCGGATGGCCCACAATGACCGCATCTTATCTGATCGCCGCGTGTCGCACGCCAATCGGCAAGTTTCTCGGCGGCTTGTCCAGCCTTGCCGCGCCGCGACTCGGCGCCGCCGTCATTGCCGAGGCCATTCGCCGCGCCGGTGTCGCAGCCGACGCGGTCGACGAGGTCATCCTGGGCAACGTGCTGTCGGCGGGGCTGGGACAAGCGCCGGCTCGTCAAGCCGCTTTGTTGGCCGGGCTGCCGCCGACCGTGGCCGCCGTTGCGGTGAACAAAGTTTGCGGGTCCGGCCTGAAGGCCGTGATGCTCGCCGATCAGGCGATTCGCGGCGGCGACGCGGAAATCGTCGTCGCCGGCGGCATGGAGAACATGAGCCAGACGCCGTTTCTCTTGCCGGGCACGCGGACCGGCTGGAAGCTCGGCGACCGCGCCGCCATCGACTCGATGATGCACGACGGCCTGTGGTGCGCGTTCGAAAACCGGGCGATGGGCGAGGCGGCGAACTACATCGCCCAATTGCGCGGCGTTTCTCGCCAGGATCAAGACGCATTCGCCGCCGAAAGCCACCGCCGCGCGATCGCCGCGACCGCCGCCGGACATTTTTGCAGTGAAATCGTGCCGGTCGCCGTCAAAACCGGCAAACAAGACGCGACAGTCGCCGCCGACGAAGGACCGCGCGAAGACTCGACGGCCGAGCGATTGGCCAGACTCGCTCCGGCGTTCGGAGCAACGGGCAGCGTGACCGCGGGCAATGCGTCGCAGCTCTCCGACGGAGCCGCGGCCGTTGTTGTCGTGAGCGAAAAACAACTTGCCGAATTGCCGCGTCCCGCCGTCGCGCTGCCGGCGTTTCGCATCGTCGCCCACGCCACCAGCGGCGTCGCGCCGAAGGAGATATTCATCGCTCCGGTGACGGCCATCGAAAAGGTGCTGGCCAAGGCACGGCTGACGCTGGCCGATATCGATCTGGTCGAGTTGAACGAAGCGTTCGCGGCCCAGTGTCTGGCATGTATGCGTCCACTGGCGCTCGATCCGGCCAAGACAAACGTTTCCGGCGGCTCGATCGCCCTGGGACACCCGATCGGCGCAAGCGGCGCCCGTGTGCTCGTAACGCTGATGCACGCTCTGGCCCGAACCGGCGGCCGTCGAGGCCTGGCGTCGCTCTGCCTGGGCGGCGGCAACGCCGTAGCGATGATCCTCGAACGCGCCACCGCACCGACCGGCGGCGAATAAAGGGCGATTCGAGCTTAGCGTCGGGTAAATGCACTGTGGCGAATGAGCTGGGGGAGGCGAATCCCTTCGCCGACGGAATCGCTTGATAGTGCTTTCGGCGGAAGGATTTGCCTCCGACAGCTTCCGATTCCGGGATACGCAATCGGTCTGGAAATAGGAGTTTCCGTGTCGGCGGCAGCAGAAAAATGCCTTCCTGTCGGAGGAATTCCGACTAAACTAGAGGGACGATCGGTTAATCGATCCGGCCGACAGGTTACTCGGCCGAGCCTTGCTCCCGTTCGAAGATACGAGCGACGCTAATTCTCGACCTCTGCCGTCCGCACCCGACACTACGCTCGACGTGGTTCGGTGCGTGCTTTCGTGGCGGCCATCTCGTCGTGCTTGCCAGCCACTCCGTCCGGAGATTCGTCGCGGTAGCGGTGATTTCCAGATGCGAATTGCGTCGCGTTTCGGCGGCGCTACGGCGGAACGATTTCCTAATTGCTTTTCGTCCTGCGCCCCGCGCCGCCGCCGGCCGCAGATAACTTTCGGTTAATCAACCTCATGACATTCGCACCCATGTCCTCATTCATCGCTCCACGATCGAATTTCCAAAAAATTCGGCTCGCGTTTTCGGCCGTCGCCGTTGCAATGGCATGCTGCGCGGCTCCGTGCTTTGCCAACCAAACGTCGACGACCACGCCCGTCGTTGTTGGCGGATCGTTGCCCTATCGCGTCGAACTGCGCACGGTGCCGACCGGAGGCTTCGCGCTGCCCACGCTGCATTCCTACGTTCGCGGCGAATACGAGAACCAGTGGATTCTCATCGCCGGCCGCACGAACGGACTGCACGACTTTACCGACGATGGCCTGGTCAACTTTCCGCCGGCGTCGCAGAATCGCGACGTGTGGGTGATCGACGTCGCTCAGGGGCAATCGTGGCATCGGTCGCTGTCGGCCGCCGAGACCGGCCTGGACCAGGACGTCGTGGATTCGCTCACGCCCACGAACGCCCAGGGCGTGCAGATCGGCGACCGGCTTTACATGACCGGCGGTTATGGCTTCGACGCCACGCAGGGCGGGTTTCGCACGTTCGATCGTCTTACGGCGTTTGATCTGCCAAACCTGGTCGATTGGGTCAAACAGGGCACGCCGGCCGTTGCCGACACGTTTCGCCAGTTACAGGATCCGGCGTTCCACGTGACCGGCGGCGCCATGACGCACGCCAATGGCCGCACGCATCTGATCTTCGGCCAGGAATTCAACGGCGGCTACGACCCGATTCTTAGCGGCGAGTACACCGAACAAGTTCGCAGCTTCACGATCTCCGACGACGGCACGAACCTCTCGGTCGAGAACGTCGTCTACGGCGACGTCGTCGAGGACTACCATCGCCGCGACTTGAACGTCGTGCCCGTGATCCGCCGCGACGGTCAAGGAAACGTCGAACAGGGCTGGACCGCGCTGGCCGGCGTGTTCACGCTCGGCGACCGCGCGTGGACCGTTCCCGTTGAAATCACCGCCGACGGTGAACCATCGATGGCGGACCCACTCGCCGCGGACACGTTCAAGCAAGGCATGAATATCTATCAGACCGCCAATCTCGGCATGTATTCCGAGCAGTCCGGCCAGATGCACACCCTGCTTTTTGGCGGGATCACCTACCAATTCTACGACCGCGATGCCGGCCAATTCGTCAACGACAACCGCTTTCCGTTCACCAACCAGGCCACGGCGGTCGTCGTCGACGCGGATGGCAACTATCGGCAGTTCCTGCTCGACGAAGAGTTTCCGGTAATCGCCGATGAGAACGGAAAACGCCTCCGTTTCGGCGCAAACGGCGAGTTCTTTCCAAGCCCCGGCTTGCCCAGGTATGATAATGGCGTCTTCAAGCTCGACGAACTGACGGGCGAGACGACCCTGGGCTACATCTTCGGCGGATTGATGGCGGATGCGGGCAACAACGGGCGGACGGCCGGATCGAACTTTCTGTTCGAGGTCGTACTCACGCCCGTGCCGGAGCCGAGTTCGCTGCTGCTGGCGATGTTCGCCGCGGCGGGCATGATCGCACGGCGCGTGCGTCGGCCGGCCGCCAGATAAGCTTTAAACTTGCCGTTCGACCGCCGTGGCCCTCGGATTCTACCCACCAACACACACCCACCACGAACCGGAGTTTTCATCATGACGCGATCGACGTTTGGACTATTGCCGCAGCGGCGGGCTTTGTGCTGGCTATGCTGGCTGGCGCTGTGCGGCTTGGCCGTTGGCGTTGCGTTGGGCTTCGCTCCGCAAGACGCGGTGGCCGAGGACGCGGTCGCCGACGGTGCGGCCACGAAGAAAATCGTGTTCATCGCGGGCACGCCTAGCCACGGCTTCGGCGCCCACGATCATCAGGCCGGCTGCATGTTGCTGGCCAAAGCGATTAACGAAAACGTTCCCGCCGCGAAAGCCGTCGTATTCACCGGCGGTTGGCCGAAGGACGACGCCGTGCTCGACGACGCCGACTGCATCGTCATGTACGGCGACGGCGGTGGCGGCCACATGGTAATGAAAAAGCTCGAGCGCGTGGCTGCCCTCGCCAAAAAGGGGACGGGAATCGTTTGCATCCACTACGCCGTCGAAGTGCCCAAGGGCGAGGCCGGCGATTATTTCGTCAATTGGATCGGCGGCTACTTCGAGACCTTCTGGTCGGTCAATCCGCATTGGACGGCGACGTTCGGCCAGTTGCCCGATCATCCGGTGGCCCGCGGCGTGCGGCCGTTTACGATCAACGACGAGTGGTATTACCACATGCGGTTTCGCGACGACATGAAGGGCGTGGCGCCGATTCTCACCGCCACTCCTCCCGACGCGACCCGCCAGCGCGGCGACGACGCCCACGGCGGCAACCCGACCGTCCGTGCGCGGCTGGGAATGTCCGAACACGTCGCCTGGGCGGCCGAACGGCCCGACGGCGGCCGCGGGTTCGGCATCACCGGCGGCCACGTCCATTGGAACTGGGGCCACGACGATTTTCGCAAGCTGGTGCTCAACGCGATCGTTTGGTGCGCAAAGATGGACGTGCCCGAGGGCGGCGTGCCGTCGAAGTCGCTCACGGTCGACGATCTGCTGGCTAATCACGACGAAAACGTGCCGGACAATTTCGACAAGTCGGGCGTCGAGAAAATGCTGACCGAATGGCGAGCCGCCCAGGAAGCGTTGACCAGCGCCGCCGCCGAGGATACGTCCGCCGACAGCAAGGCCGACGAAGAAGGCTTCAAGTCGCTGTTTGACGGCAAGACGCTTGACGGCTGGGACGGCAATCCGAAGCTCTGGTCGGTCAAGGACGGCACGATCACCGGCCAGACCACCAAGGAAAACCCGACCAACGGCAACACATTCCTGTTTTGGAAAGGCGGCAACGTCGGCGATTTCGAACTGCGGCTGTCGTACCGCATCGTCGGCGGCAACAGCGGCATCCAGTATCGCAGCAAGGATTTCGGCAACTGGGTCGCCGGCGGCTATCAAGGAGATTTCGAAGCCGGCAAGACCTACACCGGCATTCTGTACGAAGAACGCATGACCCGCGGCATCATGGCCCAGCGCGGCGAAAAGGTCGTGTTCGGCGAAGATGGCAAACGCGAAGTCGTCGGCTCGGTCGGCAAGAGCGACGAAATCCAAGCCGCCATCAAGAACAAAGACTGGAACGACTACACGATCATCGCCAAAGGCCACGAACTAAAGCACATCATCAACGGCAAGACGACGATCGAAGTCACCGACAACGACCCGAAAAAATTCGTCGCCGAAGGCATCCTCGCCCTGCAACTCCACGCCGGCCCGCCGATGATGGTGCAGTTCAAAGACGTGCGGATCAAGGAATTGAAGTAGACGCTGCGTCATTGAAAAATGGGCGTCACCGGTGCTGATCGCCGCGGCTAATCGAGGGTCTGCCAACGGAGTGATTCCGTCGGCAGATTCCCGATAGAGCCTACATCGCTCGCAGCTTTTTCAGCGTCGCCGCGACCGATTTCCGCTGCATCTCAAGTTGCGCGAGCGATTCGCGTTCTTGCTCCACCACTTGCGGCGGCGCGCGTTCGACGAAGCTGGCGTTGGCTAGCTTCGCCTGCTTGCCGGCGATCATCTTGGCGAGGTTGTCGCGTTCCTTTTCGTGCCGGGCGATTTCGGCTTTGACGTCGATGAAGCCTTGCAGATCGACGAATATCTCCATGCCGCTGAGCGTCGCGCTGGCGCTCATTTCGGGCGCGGTGGCCGTTGGACTCCACTCGGTGGCGCGGGCCTTGGCCATCGTGGCAAAGTACGGCTCCATCGGCCGCAGCAGCTTTGCCGTCTCCGCATCGCAGCGGGCCGCGAACTCGATGGTTTCTTTCGGCGGAATGTTATTTCTCGCCCGCACGTCGCGCAGCGCGACCAGCACGGCCTGAAACCGGGCGAAGCGTTCTTCGATTTCCGGATCGATCCGCGTGGCCTCGCTCTTGGGCCACTCGGCGATCATCACGCTCTGCACTGCGGCCGCGTCGCTTTTGCCGTCCATGCTCAAACCGCGAACCGGCGCGGCGCCGCCGAGCAGTTGCCACACTTCTTCGGTGATGAACGGCACGATCGGGTGCAGCAGCCGCAACAGCCGGTCGAGCGTGTGGGCCAACACGCGCTGGGCCGTCGGCCGGACCTGCTCGTCGGCCAGTCGCGGCTTGAGCATCTCGACGTAGAAGCTGCAAAACTCGTCCCAGGCGAAGTCGTACAGCGCCCGGGCAGCTTCGCCGTAGTGAAACGCATCGAGCGCCTCGGTCACTTGCCGCGTCACGGTGTTCAGCCGGCTGAGAATCCAGCGGTCTTCGAGCGTCAGGTCTCCTTCGGCCACTGCACCCGGCGTGTAGCCTTCGAGGTTCATCAAGGCGAACCGCGAGGCATTCCACAGCTTGTTGGCGAAGTTGCGGGCCAGCTCGAAGCGTTCGCTGACCACCGCGCCGCGCGGCAAAGCCACGTCGGCGTCCTTGGCCGCCCATTGCGTGGAAAACTCGCCACCGCATTTTTTGCAGGCGATCCGCGGCAACTCGCGGTTCTTCTTCGTCTGCTCGACCAGCGCGTTGCAATGCGGACACTCGAAATCGACCGGCATCCGCACGTCTTGCGTCTCGGTGGTGAGATACGCCAGGCCGAACCGCAGCGCGTCCGCGCCGAATTTTTCGATCACATCGAGCGGGTCGACGCCGTTGCCCTTGCTCTTGGACATCGTCTCGCCGTCGCGGTCGAGAATCTTCGGATGAATGAACACGCGGCGAAACGGCACGTCGCCGACGTTGTACAGCCCGGTGAGCACCATGCGGGCCACCCACAACGTGATGATGTCGCGGCTGGTGATCAGCACGTCGGTCGGATAGTAATAGCCGAGGTCCGGCGTCTGCTCCGGCCAACCCAGTGTGGAATGCGGCCAGAGGGCCGAACTGAACCACGTGTCGAGCACGTCGTCGCTCTGTGTGAAGCCAAGCTCCTCGAGCGCATGAGCCGCGACGGCATTGTCCTCGCGCAAGCAAACGTGAACGTGGCAATCCGGCCCCGCCACGCTCGCCGAATAACCCGTCGTATCGGCGCGTTTGTCGGCGTGCGGACCGCGTTCTTGGGCTTGCACGGCGAAGGCGACGCCATCGAGATTCGCGCCGAGTTTTCCACGAGCACGCCGCTGCAGTTTTTCCGCCGACTCGATGTCGCGTTGTGGCCGGCTTGTCCAAACGGGAATGCGGTGCCCCCACCACAACTGCCGGCTCACCGGCCAGTCGCGCTTTTCGCTGAGCCAATCGTGATACCCCTTGGCGTACCGGCTCGGCACGATCGAGACGCGGCCGTCGCTGACGGCGTCCATCGCCGACTGCGCCAATTGGTCCATTTGCACGAACCATTGATCGGCCAGGTACGGCTCGATCGGCGTTTTCGAGCGATCCGAATGCGCCAGGTCGATCTCGCGATCTTCGGTCTTTTCCAGCAGGCCGAGGTCTTCCATGTCGGCCACCACGCGCTTGCGGGCAACCAGGACGGCGAATCCCTCGTGCCGTCCGGCGTTCGCGTTGAGCGTGCCGTCGGGGTTGAGGATGTTGATCATCGGCAGTTCGTGTCGCAGGCCGACTTCGTAGTCGTTCGGATCGTGGGCCGGCGTGATCTTCACGCAGCCCGAACCGAGTTCCGGTTTGGCCCACTGGTCGGCCACGAGCGGAATCGCCCGATCGACGATCGGCAGCATCACCATGCGGCCATCGCTGGCCATGTCGCGTAGCGCGATGAGCTGCGGCAAGGCGGTTTGCCGGCGGTCGGCGATGGCTTCGAGTTCCAGCTTGATTGCGGCGCGTTCTTTCGCGGACGCGGCCGAGAGTTTTTCGCGCAACTCCGCTTCGACCGTGTCGAGCGCCGCCGCCGGATCGGGATGCACGGCCACGGCCGAATCGCCGAGCATCGTTTCCGGCCGCGTCGTGGCGATCGTCACGTGGGTCGGTTCGCCGGGCTTGGGTCCAATCACTTTGTATCGAAAGTGCCAGAACGAGCCTTTCACCGACTCGCGGATTACTTCGTCGTCGCTCACCGCGGTTTGCAGGAATGTGTCCCAGTTCACCAGCCGCTTGCCGCGATAGATCAGCTTGTCTTGGAACATGCGGAAGAACGTATGCCGCACCGCGCGGGCGCAGGTTTCGTCGAGCGTAAACCGGGTCCGCCGCCAGTCGCACGAGCAGCCCATCTGCTTGAGTTGGGCGACGATCCGCCGTTGGTAGGCGTCTTTCCACGTCCAGATGCGCTCGACCAACTTCTCGCGGCCCAAGTCGTGGCGACTCAGCTTTTCTTCGGTCAGCAGACGCCGTTCGACGACGGCCTGCGTGGCGATTCCCGCGTGGTCCGTGCCGGGCATCCAGAGGGCGTTGAAGCCCTGCATCCGCTTGAAGCGGGTGAGGATGTCTTGCAGCGTGTTGTTCAGCGCGTGACCCAGATGCAACGCGCCCGTCACGTTCGGCGGCGGAATGACAATCGTAAACGGCTGGCGTTTGGGATCTGGGTCGCTATTGAAGTAACCGCCGCGCTCCCAGAACGGATACCAACGCGACTGGGCGGCGGCATGCTCGTACTGTTTGGGAAGTTCACCGGTCGTTGTGGATTCGCTCATCGGAGTTTTTTCGTAGGAATTAACGAGATCGTGAACTGCGATCCGATGCAAGCAACACGTGCGGCAACGTCAACGACAGCCAAGCCCGCATGGTAACGACTTTTCGGCCGGAAGGTAGACACGTTTGCACGTGGGGGAGTTCGTCTCGACGCCGGCGGCCGATTGTCGGATAAAATGAACGAGCAGTCGTGCATGCATCGCGGCGTGAGTTCCGCGAAGCACCGCCAACCCTACCCCCATTGGAGCAGCGTCGGCTCATGGCCCTCGAAAAGCATTCGGAAACCCGCGAGATACTAGCGGCGGAGCACACCTCGCCCGCCATCGCCAACCGCCTGGCGGCCGCATCCGGACACAGCCATTTGCGAGATTTCGTCCTCGGAGCGATCGACGGCGTCGTCACCACCTTCGCCGTTGTTGCCGGCGTGGCGGGCGCCGAATATCCGGCCAGCGTGGCCATAGTCCTGGGCATGGCGAATCTCGTCGCCGACGGTTTCAGCATGGCGGTGAGCAATTACGTCGGCACGACTGGCGAACATCAAGTGCTCGACGAAGTCCGCCGCTCCGAACGGGCCCACATCCGAACCATCCCCGACGGCGAACGCGAGGAAATCCGCCAAATCTACGCCAACAAGGGGTTCGACGGCGAACTGCTCGAACAGGTCGTCGACGTCATCACCGCCGACGAAGGCCGCTGGGTCGATACGATGGTCACCGAGGAGTTCGGCCTGCAACTCGAAATGCCTTCGCCCATGCGGGCCGCCATGTCGACGTTCGCGGCGTTCGTGCTGGCCGGTTTCCTGCCACTGCTACCGTATTGCTTGCCCTGGAAGCCGGAGAACCAAACGCTGTTCGCGGTCAGCGCGATGCTCACCGCCGCGACGTTCTTCCTCATCGGCTTCGCCAAGGGGCACGTCGTGCAGCGCTCGAAGTGGCTTTCCGGCGTCGAAACGCTGCTCATCGGCGGCGCCGCGGCGGCCCTCGCCTACGGCGTCGGAGTGACGCTGCATGCCATCGTGCCGGAAGCGCAGTTCTGATCCACGTTGGGAATCGCCGAGCTTCGTCGCCCGTGCGCGATTGCACAGGTCGTCGTCGCCCTACTGCCGCAGGCCGTTCGACGACCGCGTGGCCGCGCCGCTATCGGCATCGGCCAACCTCACCGCAGGACGAGCGCCGGACTGCATCGGGGCCGGCGAGCCGGCGGCGCGGCTCCATTCCAGAATGATTTGCCGCGCCGGCTCGATCGCCTGCGGGTGCGTCGCTTCGTGCGCGATCGACGTCGAAGCGGCTGCAACTTCGCCGCGAGCAGCACGAGCGTACCATCCAGCCGGCGAGGCCACGCTCGGCGAGCCGCCCTGCGCGGCGATCTGATTTGCCGCGGGTTGTGCGGGTGTCGCATCGCCCTTGACCACCGGTTCCTGCGTCGCCGCTTCTTGCGAAACTGATTCTTGCGTCACCGACGCCAGCACGACGTTGCCGGCCGGCCGACCGCCCGCAAACTTGGCCGGAACGGTGTTCGGCCCGCCTTCGCGAACCCATCCCAGCCAGGCGTTCTGTAACTCGGCGAGGTTCTTGTAACCGTAGTGCTTCGCTACCGCGCCGGCCCAATCTTCGCGTTCGAATCCGCTCTGCATGAACTTGACGAACTCTTGCTTCCCGCCCTGAGCGATCAGAAACCGCGCCGTGGCGTATCCCTGCGCGTACAGCGGCATGATGTCGCGCGGATAATCCTTCATGGCGAACATCCGGTCGAACGGAATGCCGCGGCTGGTCTTGAGAAACGTGATCAGCATCGAATGCTGCTTGGCCCGCTCGCTGACGTGTTCGACGGTGGTCGATCCGCCCTCGTCGGCCCAGCGGGGCAGCGGCCGGCGAAAGTATGTGGCGAAGATCGTGTGGGTGACTTCGTGCGGCAGCACCGAATCGAGAATTCGTTCCCGCGAACCTTGCACGGTCATTCGCCAGCCGAACACTTGGGGCTGGCCCGCGGCGTCGGCATCGAACATGAACGTGGTCGCTCCGCCCGCGCCGAGGTTTGGACCCACCGTAGCGTTGATCGGACACGGCTCGCCCCAGGGCGGCAATTCGCGGCCGAGCCATTCGATCGCCAGGTCTTTGCGGAACCCCTCGGCGGCGCGGCCAAATTCTTCGGCCAGTTGCGGCGTCGGCGCTTCGACGACGAAGTTTTGCGTGCGGTATCCAGCGCCCAGTGACAGGATGGCGCCGGCGAGAATCGCAGCGCGGACGAGGCGAGCTTCCATGCTCTAATCGCTCCGTGAAAGGAGTTTCGAAATCGGTGGGCTACATCCTTGCAGCCGCGCTGACGCGAGCAGCCGATAGGCCGTCAATGGCCCGACTCACCCGCGCCGAATTCAACCACGCTATGTGCAAACGCCGAGCCAAAGGAATGTCGGGACCAAACGAACGTCGCCGCCAAATCGTCGCAACCCCTTGGAAAACCAGCAACTTGGCGTCATCTCGATTCGCGTTGCACCGTGCTCGCCGCTGCCCTCGACGCCGCGCACAGCCATGTAAACCTTACACACGCTAACCCATCGTTTCGCACTGTGTAAAGGCCAACCTCTCCCTTGCTAGCAACTCCACCGCCCACCACATCGCCGCAATCCCGTACATTCTCACCGGCGGCGATCTGCCAGATTGGCAGCGAACTTCAGGCTTTCGCCCACACTTCTGCCAATTCCGGCGAAACCTCGGCCGCCGGCAATCGCACCTAATTGCTTGCGCCAAAACACCTTCCGTCCACCAGCCGCAATTGGCGCGCCGCTTGCTTTTGCACTGCGGCACATAGCTTCGCATACCTACCTCGGCAGGCGGCGTGCGAGTGGCGCGGACCGGGCATTGCCATTGGGTGCCACGCCGCGTTGGGCTGTCGGCCGAGATACAAGATTCTTTATCACACCCTTTTGGAGGATCCTCGAACATGGCTGTGGCGACCAAACCCAAGAAGACCGCGACGAAGGTCAAGCTCCAGCCGCTCGGCGACCGCGTGGTGGTCGAGCGCGAAGAAGCGATGGAGCGGACGGCCGGCGGCATCGTGCTGCCCGACACCGCCAAGGACAAGCCGGCCCGCGGCACGGTGCTGGCCATCGGCGACGGCAAGCTGAACGACGACGGCACCCGCGCCCCGATGCAAGTCAAGGTCGGCGACCGCGTGCTGTTCACCAGCTACGGCCCGCAGGAAATCGAAATCGGCGACGTAACCGTGCTGCTGATGAGCGAACGCGACATTATGGCCGTGCTGGAAGATTAGGGGTCAGGGGTCGGGGGTCAGGGGTCGGGGAAATGCGAATGCCCGACGGCCGGATTTTCGACTGCGTGAACCCTTATTTGGAAATGTTCGTGTCGCTCGGCAAACGACTCGGAAACAGCTTCTCGTTAGAAACCAACCACAACAAGGTCGCACAAGGGTCCAACGAGCAAATGCGGCTATCCGCGTCGACGGTCAGTTCCCTGACCCCCGACCCCTGAAACCCGCCCACTCTCCCTGACCCCCGACCCCTAACCCCTGACCCCTGAATACCAATGCCAAAAATGATTGCTTTCGATCAAGAAGCCCGCGAGGCGATGCGCCGTGGCGTGTCCAAGCTCGCGCGGGCCGTTAAGATCACGCTCGGTCCCAAGGGCCGCAACGTGATTCTGCAAAAATCCTTCGGTTCGCCGACCGTCACCAAGGACGGCGTCACCGTGGCCAAGGAAATCGACCTTGAGGACGTCTACGAAAACATGGGCGCCCGCATGGTCCGCGAAGTCGCCAGCAAGACCAGCGACGT
>JBBDYI010000247.1:0-17975 GCA_040901705.1 Pirellulales bacterium
ACAAGCCGAAAGCGGAAGCCAACCCGAAGGCGGACGGTAAAAAACGCATTCCCGTCGAACATTCCCAGCGAACCGAATTCCGCGGCTTCACCTCGAACGGCTACGAACCAACGAAGGCCGAAGCCAAAGCAGAAAAGCCGGGCGTGATCGAAAACGAGCACGCGGAATTCAACGCCACGACAGCGGACGTGCTGACCGGCAAAGCCGGCAAGCGGATCGCCTGGTGCGGCATCATTCGCGAAATAAACGTCGATAAGAAGGCCAACGAGACACGCCTGCTCGTCGAAATGAAGTATTTCGACCACATCGTCGACGCGCACATTCAACTGGTCTCGATCTACAGCGCCGGCGACTTCACCGTCACGCTGCCCGGCGTCGGGTACAAGCTCAAGCCGCTCAGTCTCGTTCGCGTGATCGGCGTCGTGACCAAGGACGAGAAGGACGTCCCGCACGTCAAGGCCGAGTACCTACGCAACTGGGATTGGGGGCACTTCAGCTTCATGGATTACGGCAAAGACGCCGGCAACCCCAAATGGGCCGAACTTCGCAAAGTCAGCGGCGACGACGTCTACAGCCCCAATCCCGACGACCAGTTCTACGAAGAGCGGCTCGGCAAGCGGCCCGCCGAGAAGAAGTGAGGCCGCCGCCATTGGACGAAGCCACCGAGGAAATCACCTCGGAATAAAGCGCCGCGACTGGCCAATTCGTGCGCGACATTTCCGCGCATTCGGCGCGCGCCCCTGGCGACCGACGCAATCGCGACGCGTCAGCCCTTGTCGCGCAGCAAATCCAGCGTCGGTCCAGCGTCGACGATCATTTGCGCCACGGCGGTCAGCTTGCGGTTGCTGTCGCTGGCCATCTTTTGCATCTTCCGCATGGCCGCGTCTTCCGCCAGATTCGCCGTCCGCATCAAAACTCCTTTCGCCTTTTCGATCAGCTTACGATCCTCGAGCGCCTGGCGAAGCCGGACCGTTTCGCGCTCCAGCGATTCGATCTTCTCGAAGCGGCTTCGCGCCAACCGAATCGCCAGCTCAAGCTGCGCCCGATCGACCGGCTTGACCAGATACCCCATCACCTGCGATGCCTCGGCCCGGGCGCTCAGGTCGTCGTCGTGAAACGCCGACACCAGCAGCACCGGAACCGCCCGCTCCCGCATGATCTCGATCGCCGCCTCGATGCCGTCCATCTCCGGCATCTTGATGTCGGCGATCACCAGGTCGGGCGGCGTCCGCCGGCACAGCTCGACGAGTTGCCGCCCATTTTCCGCGGCCCCGACCACGGTGTGCCCCATGTCGGGCAGCACGTCCTCGAAAAAGCGACGAATCAGCGGTTCGTCGTCCGCCACGGCGATCTTCAATCCGCTGGCCATCATTTCACACTCGATGAATCGTACTCGACGAATTGTTTACCCGGCATTGTTACGCGGCGTTGTTACACGGCGAATCCAGCTTTCGAACTCCCTTATCGCGTCGCGTGCGCGCGAGGGCGCTACGCCTTCGATCTCGCCAATACTACGATAATCTCGGTTCCCCCGCGATTGCCAGCGCCGTCGCCATCGCCCACGGAAATCGTTCCCTGGTGCGCTTCGACGATCCGCCGGCAAATCGCCATTCCCAGCCCCGTGCCGCGGGCTTTGGTCGTGTAAAACGGCTCGAACGCCCGTAGCCGCTGCTCCCGCGACATGCCGGGGCCGTCGTCGCGAATCGCAATCCGCAGCGCCGGTCGGTGGTCCAGCCGATCTTCGCGGTAGCACACTTCGATCCGCAACGCTCCCGCCGACGCTCCCACCGAAGCGTCCGCCAAAACATCCGCCGAAGCATCCGCCGACGCTTCGATGGCGTTTTGCAGCAGGTTCCGCACCACCTGGCCAACCGCCCGACGATCGGCCCACACCGTCGCATCCACGGCCGCATCGACCGCCGCATCGTGCTGCGCCAGCAAAACGTCCCAGCCTTGTCGTTGACCGGCAAGCTGTTCCCAATTCTCGCGGACGACCGCGCGGAAGTCGACCGCTTCGCACTGCAACCGCATCGGCGCGGCATAATCGCGCACCGATTCATATTGATCGCGAAGGAAATACTGCGCCTGCTGCACTTCGCCGAGCAGTTGCACGGCCTCCGGCCGATCGGCCACGCGCTTGCAGAGCATGTCGAGCCCGGCCTGGCTGCGCTGCAGCGCGTTGCGGCTCTCGTGGGTGAGCGCCGTCATCGCTTCGCCGATCGCCGACAGCCGCTCCGATTGCAAAAGCTGCCGCCGCGCGATGCGATGCGCCAACACAACCCGCGTCCACAACCAAGACACAATCGACAGCACGAGCACGAGCGCGGCGAACAATCGCCAGAACCCTTGTCGCAACTGTGTCGTTTGTTGCGAGATGACCGCCTCGGGCACGTGCGAGACGATCTTCCAGGCATAGCCGCGCGCATCGCTCGCCACGGCGATCGCCCTGCCGCCAGACTCCGTACTCGCCTCGGCGCTTGCCGCGCTGGTCGCGCCCATGCCGACGGGCAGCCACGCGAACGGCCGAACTTCCTCGTAAGTCCACAAGCCATCGTCGGCCTCGAATCGTCCGCGATCCTCCGCCGCGACGACGCGCCATGCGTGAGGATATTCCGCCGAGAGCGAAATCTGTTTTCCGTCGGGAACCATGAATCCCCATTCGCGGTCCGGCGACGGTCCGAGCAACCAATAACCGTCGCCGTTGAGCAGCGACACGTCGCCGAGCGCGCCGACCGAAGCCGACCGCAGCTTGTCGAGCAAACTTTGGCCGAGGTAGTTGAGAATCACAACGCCGCCAAGTTCGCCATTGTCGCCGAACACCGGAGTGGCGAACCGGATCGTCGGCTTGGCCGGCCGTTCGATGACGCCGTCCTCGACGTTCAGATCGAACGGCGAGACGTACAATTGACCCGGCCCCAGCCGCGCCGCCTGTTGAAAGTAATATCGGTCGCCCTTTTCCTGCAGCTTGTCGCCGGCCACGATCTCGCCGCGGCCGTTGCGGTAGTTGACGCGCACCACCTCCATGCCGTGGCGATCCAAGAACCGCGCCTGGTCGTAGATTTGCCGATGATCGACAAACAGCCGATACTCGTCCGCCAGAGTGTGCCGCCGCGGCTGCGAAGCGTCCGCCAGCAGCGCGCGCACGGTCTGTAATTGCGACAGAATCATCACGTCGGCCACGATCGTCCGCAGCTCGCCGCCAACGATCTGTTGTTGCCGCGCCACGACGTCGCGTTCGTTCGCCTGCCGAGACTCTCGCTGCGCCGCGTTCTGACTCACATAGAACGCCAACACGATCAACGCCGTCACCGCCGCCAACGGCGCGAAAATCGCCGCGAAGCACAGCAGCATGTGGCGGTCGAGTCGAAACATAGGGCGAGATGTGAGAATCGGAGATGGAGCGTGGAAAGCTGGTCGACCGACGCCCGCGACCCGCAACCTGCATGGCTAGCGCCCGGACATTGACTCATTTCCTTAATCCTACATCCTCAATCCGGCCTCCTGCATCCACCTTCGCTCATCCGCCATCACTCATCCACGTCGCGCCCCCATAAAACGGCTCCGCCACGAGCTTTGTCCGCCGCCCGACCCGTGCGACGATCGCGTCCACTTCGGCGTCGGACAGCGGCAGGACGTAGCTTTCCGTCGGCCGCCGCGCGACGGTGTAAACCTGAACCAGCTTGATCCGGCCGCCGGATGCCACGATCTCGTCCAGCCGGTCGCAAAACGCCTCCTGCTCGGCGTCGCTCGGCCCTTCGCCGGCAATCCGCATGAACAACGCCTGAATCACGATCGGCCGCGCGCGAGCGGCCGCAGCGATGTTGTCGAGCACTTGACGAAACGGAATCGACGTGCGATCGACCAGCCGATAGTACACCTTGGTTCCGGCGTCGAGTTTCGCCCAGATTTCGCCCTGGTTTTCGTCGAGCAGCGCCAATCCGCGCGCGACGTGAGGGCGATGGAACATACTGGCGTTGGTGATCAACACCATCTTCACGTCGTCGAGGCCGTGCTTCCGCTTCAGCGCGGCGCACGCGGCAATGAGCTCGTCGAAGTTGCGGTACGTCGTCGGTTCGCCGTCGCCGGAAAACGCAATGTCGTTCACGCGCCGTAGCGACGGCGGCGTGTCGCGAAACTTCGGCAGGTCGAACACGTCGCCCGACTTGGCCAGCGCCAGCGCCGCATCGAGTTCATCGAGCAGCCGCGGCGTTTCGACGAACGTCGTCTCCGCCGCCGTCGTCCGATCGACCTGGCAATAAATGCAATCGAAGTTGCAAATCTTGTCCGGATTGAGATTCACCCCGATCGACAGCCCCCGCGCGCGGCGGCTCAGCACCGGATACACGAATCGGTTCTCGGCAAACTGCCGCTGGTGAGCCGCAAAGAGCGAAGTCGTGGCCATGACCGTACAAACCGAAGTACAAACCGTAGGAGGGCTCGAGCGAAGGCGAGGCCCACCGAACGACACTTGGCGCAATGCCATGTCGCTCGCCGACGCCAAACCGCAATTCTACGCACGTGCCCCTCGACACGCCACGGACCAGCGACGCTTTCACCGGCACGCCGCGGATTTTCCGCAGCCCGGCGAAAACCGGCACGAACGGATTAAAGAGCCGCCAACCGCCAGGCCGATGAAACAATTAGACGCCTGCCGGCAAAAACGCTTCAAGCGTTTGCGTTTCAGGATGAAGGTCATGGTAAGTCGAAGGATCGACTTACCATGACCTTTTGTCGTGCGCTCTATGTGTTTGGCGCCCGACGTGTTGGGCGCTCGATGCCGCATTGCTGTCGCGACGCGAACCGCGGATGCGAAATCCGTTCTCCGCCTCTGCGACTATTTTCGCGGTGGCGAACCGCCGCCCGATGCCGCCTTGAGCTTGGCGAGCAATCGCGTCGCCGCCGTCCGGTTGACGAAGGGCAGTTCACTTTCGACCGCCGCTTCGAGCACCTTGATGGCGTCGTCCGTTCGCTTGGGATCGGCCTCGAGCAAGCTGGCGATGTAATATCGCGAATCCGGCGTCACCGCGTTCGAATTGACGACTTGCTGCAACGCCTGCTGAGCGTCCGCCATGACTTTCCGCTTGAACTGCACCCAACCGAACGTCGACATCGCGTCGAACCGCGCTGGACTCTGGCCGTTGATCGGAAATCGCTGAATGTTCATCACCGCGAATTCATACGCGCGATTCTTCTTGGCGTCTTCCGGCCGCTCCGCCAGCAACAGCGCCAGGTTGTTCGAAGCGTCGAAATTGCCCGGCGACTGCAAGTGGGCCAGCTCGAAATAGTGCTCGGCCGTCGGGAAATCATCTCGCAGCCGCGCGACGTAGCCGCGGACCAGCTTCGCCGTCAGATCGTTCTCGTCCATCTTGACGGCCGCCTCCGATTGCGTCAGCGCGATGTCCAGCAGATTCGCCGCCATCGCGATTTGCGCCGCTTTAAGGCGAACGCCGAAATCCTTCGGATGGTTCTTCACGGCCAGTTCGATCAAATCGCCGGTCCGCTTGTCGTCCTTGTCGCGGCGCTGATAAAGCGCCGCCATGTTGAGCTCGGCCATCGGCGAAGGCGGCGAATTGCGGTCGGCGACGATCTGCTGCAAGCGGTCCGCCTCTTGAAACGACTTATAAGCGTCCGACGGCTTGTTCAGATAGAACAACGCCTGCGCCAACGCAGCGTGGGCCGCCGCGTTTTCCGGGTCGAGCTTGATCCATTCGTCGATCATTGCCTTGGCCAGGTCCCACTTCTCTCTTCGCTGGGCGACAACGGCCAGCCCCTGCAGCGACTTCCGCTGAAAGTTCTGCTTCCGCTTGGGATTGTCCGCAAATTTGTCCGCCAACTTCTGGGCTTCGGCGAACAGCACGCCGGCGTCGGTGACCCGCCCTTCGCTAAGCGCCACTTCGCCGAGAATCGAATACGGTTCCGGATCGCCGGGATCGGCCGCAACCGAACGTTCCAGCCAAGCTCGACCCCGCTGGACGTCGCGCCCCATACGCTGATTGGCGCCGATAAAACACAGCTTGGCCATCAGCAACTCCGGCGGCGGAATCTCTGGCGCCAGTTGCTTCGCGTTCTTGAGATGCTGCAGCGCGCCGTTGAGATCGTCGAGCGAAAACTTGATGATCGCGTCGTCGACCTGGGCGTGATTGGGCTTGATATCCGAAATCGAATCCGCCAGCAGATCCTTCGCCGTAAACTGCGGCGCTTGCGCCGCCACGGGCGCGGCAAACGCCGACGCCAGCAAGACGGCCGAAACCGCGGCGACGCACGCCGCCCGCAACCGGCGCGGGGCGAGAACCGACCGAATCGAGTCGAACTGAATCGATACGTAATGACGCGAGCGATTCATCGAAATCCACCTCTAGTATTATGGAGAGATTTGTCTTGATGCGACTTGGCTTGCGGTGGTGTGGCTTGACGCCGATCCCGAAATCAAAAACGGTAGCTGGCGAATCCCCTACGCCGACGTCGCGGCCAGGCTCGCCGAACAAACTCGCGGCTCCGGTGCTTCGCCGCGCCGACGATAACGCCCGCCCGGTCACCGCTCCAAGCCATTAAGTGTAGGCCAGAACTGAACTTGGCCTGGACCGGCGAACCGCTTTTTTCGCGCCGGCTCGCCATTTCCGCCAGCGACCGCTTCGAGATCCGCACCAATCGCCACCAGCGCGGCCGCCAACGCCACAACGGTTGCCCCCAACCGTGCCCGCTCTGCCTGGAAGCAACCCGATATCCCAATACATCTGTGATAATCGTTCGTTACAACCAAGGCAAACAAATTACGCGATCCGGCCCCTGCCACGGAGTCCGGCCCAACGGGTCGCGAGCCTCGCGTCGGCAAGGCATAGTGGGTTCGCACCATCCGCCGCCGGCGCTGCGCTTTCCGCGACAACGAAAAACGCTTGCGATCCCCCGTGCCGCAAATTAGACTACGATCCACGTTCCAGGAGGGTTTGTGAAATGCATCACCTAATGTAAGTAAGGGTATCCTCATGAATCGTCGGGCATTTTCGCTGGCCGTGGCGCGTTTGCTGTTGTTTTTCGTGATGGCGGCCGTAGTTTGTGGCTCCGCAGTAGCCCAAGAAGCCGGCAAAGCGAAGGCCGCGGGAAAGGCCAAGCCCAAGGGGCGGCTCCCGGCATATTACGCCAAGATTGTCGACGAGGAACAGCGGACGAAAATCTACGCACTCCAAGCCGAGTTCGCCGCCAAGAAAGAAGCCCTCCGCAAGCAACTCGAAGCGATCGAAGCCGAAGAAGACACCGCGATCGAAGGCCTGTTGTCTCCGGAGCAAAAACAAAAGCTCGCCGCGCTTCAGGAAGAAGCCAAGGCCGCCCGTGAAAAGAAGGCCGGCGAGAAAAAAGCCGGCTCGAAAAAAGCCGACGACGAAAAGCCGGCGAAAAAGCCAGCCGCCTAACGAGACAACGATCGAAACGTACTGCGATTCTCCCCCGCGGCAATCGCTCAGTGGTTGTGAAAGAATCGAAAACGCACAAGGTCGACCGCAACCTGTAGGGTGCTCTGTGAGCACCTTGGCACAACGGTATGTGGTGCTCACAGAGTACCCTACGTTGATTCACAAGCTTTCAGCCCGACGCACCGGATACCAACCCCGGCCCGTCGGGCATTTGCTTGCGCGTCGGCGATCGGCCGCTTCGACCGAAAAGTATGGTCAACCGCTACGCCGGCGATTAGCATGGCGGCGGTGGGAGCGGCGTACCGCACAACTTGTGCGGACGCGCGTGCGCATTCCAACCTATTTCCCGACGATTCGTTGTGAGGTTGACGCGATGACAGCTAAGGACGTTCGGCGATTCTCTCTGGCGATGGCGCTCTTTGCCGCCTCGGCCGCCTCGGTATCGGCTCAAGAATGGACGCGGTTCCGCGGCCCGAATGGGACCGGCGAGAGCGACGCCGCCACGGTTCCCTCCAAATGGACCGACGCCGACTACAACTGGAAAATCGAACTCCCCGGCGAAGGCCATTCGGCTCCGGTGCTCTGGGGCAAGAAGCTGTTCATTACCAGCAGCGATCCGAAGACCGCCACGCAGGTCGTCATGTGCTACGACGCCGCGACGGGCAAGCAGTCGTGGAAAAAGGACTTCCCCTCGACGAGTTACCATTTGCACAAGCTGAACACCTTCGCGTCGAGCACGCCCGCCGTCGACGCCGATGCGATCTATTTCGTTCGGGCGGACGCGACCGACATCACGCTCGTCGCCCTCGATCACGGCGGCGAGCAACTTTGGAAGAAAGACCTCGGCCCGTTCGTCAGCCAGCACGGCTACGGCACGTCGCCGATCGTTTACGAAGATCTCGTCGTCCTCGGCAACGATCAGGGCATCGAGCCGTCACCCGGCGAGAGCTTTTTGATCGCCCTCGACCGCAAGACGGGCGAGCAGCGCTGGCGCACGCCGCGCAAGTCGCGCGAAGCCGCTTATTCCACCCCCTGCGTCTATCAGCCCGCCAACGGCCAGCCCGAGTTGGTCTTCAACAGCGGCGCGGAAGGCATGACGAGCATCGATCCCAAGTCGGGCAAAGTGAATTGGCAAATCGACCTGTTCGACAAGCGGTCGTGCAGCTCGCCGGTGATCGTCGGCGACATCATCTACGGCAGTTGCGGCTCCGGCGCTGGCGGCGGAAATTATGTCGTCGCCGTCCGCGCTCCCAACGGCAAGGACCGCACCGCGCCGGAAATCGCCTACAAGATGACCCGCGCCGCGTATGCCCCCTACGTCCCCGGCTTCGTCGCCAAGGGCGATCTCGTATTCCTGTGGAGCGACAAGGGCTTTGTCTCCTGCCTGCGAGCCGCCACCGGCGAAGCCCTCTGGCAACAGCGCGTCGGCGGCACGTTTTACGGCTCGCCAATCCGCGTCGGCGACAACATCTATTGCCAAGAGGCCAGCGGCGAATTGGTCGTCGTGGCCGCCGCGGAGAAATACAAGCTCGTGGCCCGCGTTCCACTAGGCGAACCGACCAACAGCACGCCCGCCATCGCCGACGGCACAATGTACCTCCGCACCACGTCGCACCTGATGTCGCTCGGCGGCGCGAAAAAGTAACGCTGGCGAGCAGAAGAATCCCTACACACAAATCCTCGATCGAGCACACCCCATGAACGCACTCTGCCTCGCCGCCGCCCTGCTGGGAATTTCCGCCGTGAACGCTGACGCCGACGCGACCAAAGCCTACGAAGCACGCGTCCACAAATACACCGGCGGCGAGTACAAGGACGAAGAGTTCAAGTACCGCATGCTCTCGCCGGCCAATATCGAAGCCGGCAAGAAGTATCCGGTCGTACTGTTCCTGCACGGCGCTGGCGAGCGCGGCGACGACAACGAGTCCCAACTCAAATACTTCCCCACCTGGATGGCCGAAGCCAAAATGCGCGAGAAGTACCCTTGCTTCGTCATCGCCCCACAATGCCGCACGGGCAAGTCGTGGTCGGTCGGCAATTGGGGAGCGAAGGATTCGTCGGAGATGCCCAAGCAGCCTACCGACCAACTGAAAGTCGCCATCGCCGTTCTCGACAGCGCGATGAAATCCCTGCCGATCGACGAGAAGCGAGTCTACTTGACCGGCCTGTCGATGGGCGGATACGGCTCGTGGGAACTGGCCATGCGACAGCCCAACCGCTTCGCGGCGGTCGCCCCGATCTGCGGCGGCGGCGACGAATCTCAGGCCGAAAAGCTCGTCAAAGTCCCTCTCTGGGCTTGGCACGGCAACGCCGATCCCGCCGTCCCGGTCGATCGCTCCCGCAACATGATCGCGGCCATCAAAAAAGCCGGCGGCGAGCCAAAATACACCGAACTCGAAGGCGTCGGCCACGATAGCTGGACCGCAGCCTACACCCGCCAAGACGGCGTCGTGCCGTGGTTGTTCGAGCAGGCGAAGAAGTAGGTGGCAATCCGATATCCGCTATTTGGTGAGGCGTCCAATTTACGCAATCGCATTCAGCATCGTTTCGCGAGCGGCCGGGCGTTGACGTGCTACAGACTGGTGCATTGGCAGTCGTGTTGTTCGAGTACGCACGTGCCAAGCTAAAGGCTCTATCGGCCCTGCGCGAAGCGAATGGGCAGACTGACGGAGCGTGATAAGGCCGGTTCGGTACGGTCGTAATGGGCGTTAGAGTGCTCGCTCGACAGCGCGTGGACGCGGCTCGAATCGCTCATGCCGAACGATTCGAGACGTTCCACGCCGCCGGTGGCCGTTAGCTGAATGTCGCTTTCCGGGAAAATCCTGAAGCGTCGACCACGTCGTCGCCGGCCAGCGTGTCGACGGCTAACCGGTCCTGCGTCGCTTCCTCCGCCTGGATGTTGACCTGGGCCGATAATCCGATCACTACGGTCTCGCCCCCTTTGTCCGCGGCGGTGTCGCCTATCGGCCTGTCACAAACGGGCCACTGTCGCGAAATCGCCTTGCAATACTACGCATGATAGGTACAATTCAATGGCGGGCGAGTCACTGGCCACGGCTATGACAAGTGGGCTGCGCGGAACCCCATTACCGTTCGTAGCGAGTGCTGTGCCGTTGAGTCGTTTGCCATCAGTAATCGGCCGCCATGATCAAGCCCGAGGAATTCTTCGAATTCGTCGAACTCCCGGTCTTTACACGTCGGTGGGCTCAACTCGGCCTGGACGACGAACTGGACTTGTCGGCATTGCAGTGGGCGATCATGCAGCGCCCGCGGATCGGCGCACTGGTGCGGGGTACGCATGGCTTGCGGAAGATGCGGTTCGCACCGCCGAAATGGCGGTCCGGAAAGAGCGGGTCGGTTCGCGTGCTGTACGTGGTGTTCGAGGACATGGGATTTGTGGTATTGGCTTTGGCATACGGCAAGAACGAGATCGACGACATTTCGGCATCGACGAAGAAACAGTTGAACTCACTTATCGACGAAGTCGAATCCGAACTGCGCCGCCGACGCCGAGCTTGAGTCGCACAACGTCAAGAAGCACGAAAATGGCTACGCCCCGCAACAAACGGAACGACGTCGAGCGTGACCTGATCGAAGGTTTTGGCGAGCTAGCCGATGACCTCAAACGAGGCGATTCGCTCGCGAAGAAATACACGTGTCATCGCCTCGTGCTCGATCTTCGCCCCAGCGACTATGGGCCGGAGGAAGTGCAGGCCACGCGCCGGATATTGAAGGCCAGTCAGTCGTTGTTTGCCCAGTTTCTTGGTGTTTCGCCGAAGACGGTCCGCGGCTGGGAAAGTGGCAAGCGCGTCGGTGGTATGGCGAGCAGGTTTTTGGACGAAATCCGACGCGATCCGGAGTATTGGCGCGGCCGCCTTCGAGAGGCCGCGAAAGCCAAGCCGCGCAAAGCCGCTACCGCTACCGCGAGGGCCGGAAAGGGACGCTAGCTTGCAATGCTAGCTCGGCCCGGCTTCCCTTGACCGCCCGCCGCCCTCGGCGGTACCATCCCCGCGGGAAAGTAGGCGGCAGAGCTGCGCGCTTTCCCGACCTTGCCGGCAACTGCCCGGAGGTTTATCCCGCACGTTCGCCAGATTGGGTGAAAGGACGTACCCAATTATCTCGGCCTTTGCGCATCGCTGTTGGAAGTTCATAACACGGACGGTACTGACGTTGCTCATCGTCGGCATCGCGCTGGGCGTCTACGTTTGGCGCGAGCTGGACGATCAAATCCGCCGCCAGGTCGAAGCCAGGCTGGCCGAACATTACGAACCGCTCGGCCTCTCCGTCCGCGTCGGCAAGGCCGAACTGGTCCGCGACGGCATCGAGCTGTATCAGGTATCCGTCGTCGATCCGAAGCTGTCCGGCGACGCCGGTCGCCTGGCCCACATCGAATCCATTCACGTCGAGTGCGACTTCGACCCCCAGCGGCTGCTGCACGGCGACATCCGTGTGCTGCGGCTGCAAGTGGTGCGTCCCACGTTTCGCGCCGTGCGGACCGCCGACGAGCATTGGACGATCGAACGGCTCTGGCCGCCGCCCAAGCTGAGCCGGCGCCCCTACCCGCCGCTGCCGATTGTCGAGATCGACGACGGCGCGGTCGAGTTGTCGCTCAGCGTCGGCAAGGCCTATCGGCGATTTCGTCTTCAGGACATCCAACTCACGTTGACGCCCAACGCTCCGCCCGCCGTCGGCGCGCCGCCCGTCGCGCCTGAACGGTTGATGGCCGTCAGCGGTCGCTTCGGCGGCGACGTCGTCCGCCGCGTGCGGATCGGCGGTTGGCTGCACCCCGACAGCAAAAGCTGGCACGTTACCGGCGGCGTCGATGGACTGGAACTGTCCAGCGACCTCGTGCATCTGGCGACGTCCGAGTGGCCGCAGGCCGCCCCCAACGGCGAGGTCCGCGGCTCGATCGATCTCGACTTCTCGTCCCGCCGCATCGTGACCAACGCCAAAGCCCCGCCGCCGGCCGAACTGCAACTGCAAGGCAAGCTGACCGGTGGGCATGTCGACGACCGTCGCCTTCCCAACCCCGTCACCGACGTCGCCGCGTCGTTTCGTTGGGATGGCAAGACCGCGGCCATCGAACGCGCCACGGCTCGCTTTGGCGCGGCGCAGCTCGAAGCGTCCGCCTCCGCCCTCCGCCGCGATGGCCGCACCATCGTCGACGTCAACGCCCAAGCCACGAACGTCATGGCCGAACGCCAATGGATCGACGCCCTGCCCCGCTCGGCCCAGGACGTGTGGCGCAAGTTCCTCCCCGAAGCCCAAGCCGACGTGAAATTCCAGGCCTCCTACGACGGCGAGCGCTGGACGCCGCAAGCGCAGATCGACTTCCACGACGCCTCGTTCGCGTACCACAAGTTCCCGCTTCGCATGCACAACGCCTTCGGCCGCATCGAATGGCGCGACGACGCGCTCACGGCCGACGTCACGGCCTACGCCAACGGCCAGCCCGTGCGAATTCGTTCCAAAACGTTCCACCCCGGCCCCGACTACACCGGTTGGGCGGAAGTCTCGGCCCAGCGAATCGACGTCACCGAAAGCCTGCTCGCCGCGCTCCCCGAAAAATCCGCCAAGGTGATGCGGTCGCTTTCCGCCCGCGGACACGGCAGCTTCTCCGGCCGCTTCGAAAAGACCACGCCCGGCTCGCCGATCGTCCACCATCGCATGACCCTCGGCATCGACGACGCGGCGATCCGCTACGAAAAGCTCCCGCTCGCCATCGAAGGCATTCGCGGCGCAATGACCTCCGTCGACGGCCTCTGGACGTGGGACAATCTCCGCGCCCCCGGCATCCACAGCACCGGCCAATGGGTTCCCACGTCCGACGGCGGTCGGCTGGAAGTTCGCATCGACGCCGAAAACGTCGCCCTCGACGAACCGCTCCGCGCAGCGCTGCCGCCGACGGCGCAGCAAGCCTGGTACGAACTGAGGCCCCGCGGCGTGCTCGACGCGCTCCACGTCGACGTCGCCTGGGACGCCGGTTCGCGAAACCTCGACCTGATCGTCGACGCCGTCAAGCAAGCCCGCCGCGCCGAACACCAAGAGTTCGCCGCCGCCGCCGCACCGAGCGAACCGATTTCCATCGAACCAACGTGGTTTCCGCTGCGGCTGGAAAACGTCGGTGGCCATGTTAGCTATCACAATGGCCGCTTCACGCTGCACAACGTCCAGGCCGATCGCGGCCGCACCCGCCTCCGCACGAGCGGCGTTTGCGACCACTCGCCCGACGGCGGCTTTCGCGTCCATCTCGAAGGCGTCAACATCGAGCGGCTCACAGTCGACCGCGAACTGATCGACGCCGCGCCCGGCAAACTCCGCTCGGCCCTCGCTCGGCTCAATCTGACCGATCCGATCGATGTCCGCGGAACATTCACCGCTTCGCGAAGCACCGCCTCGCAAATTCCCGCCGCGCCGTCCATCGCCACCGGCTGGGATCTCACCTTCGTCCTACAAGGCAACGGCATCGACAGCGGCGTCCGCCTCGACAATATGCACGGCGAGATTCGATTGGTCGGACAACAGGCGGCCGACGGCGTCATGGCCTGCCTCGGCAGTCTCAATCTCGACGCCGCCACCTTCCACGGCCTCCAATTCAGCCAAATCCGCGGCCCTCTCGAAATCACCGACAAGCAAATCCTCTTCGGCACGCGGGCCCGCAATTTCACGCCCGGCCAGCGGCCCACGCCGGTCGCCGCGCGGCTCTTCAACGGCGAAGTCGCAACCGACGCCGTCGTCAACCTCTCGGATCGACCCACCTTCTGGCTCGCGGCACAACTCGCAAACGGCGACGTGCGCCAATACGCCCTCGAAATGATTCCCGGCCGCCAAAACGTCGCGGGCAAGTTCAACGCCTCCACCCAACTCTGGGGTGGCGAAGGTCTACATACGCTCCGCGGCGAGGGACGCATCCGACTCCGCGAAGCCGACGTCTACCAACTCCCGGTCATGGTAGCCATGCTCAAGGTGCTCAGCGTCCGCGCCCCCGACGCGAACGCCTTCACCGACGGCGACATCGACTACCGCGTCGAGGGCAATCACGTCTACCTCGACCGCATCAACGTCAAAGGCGATGCGATCAGCCTCCTCGGCAAAGGCGAAGCCAACTTCGACCGCCAGATCAAGCTAAACTTCTACACCGTCGTCGGCCGAGACGAGTTCCAACTGCCGATCGTCCGTCCGCTGCTCGGCGAAGCCAGTCGCCAGATGATGCAAATTCGCGTCGACGGCTCGCTCGACAACCCGCAAGTCAAACCGGAAGCCTTCCCCGGCGCGAAACTGTTCCTCCAACAAGTCCAAGAAGACCTCGCCCGTTCCACCGACTCGCAAGACGTACTCGGCCCCGCCCGCGAAGTCCTCCGCCGCTCCGGCGCAGCCCTTCGCTAGCATGACTTGCCAAGAAAAAACCCAGAGGATTCGCAAACTTCTCCGAAACTGCCCCGTAACGCCGAAAAAAAACGCGAGTAATGCTCACAAATTCCCTCTCCTGGGGTATTCGCAATCAGTTTTCCGAACTCCAGTTTCCAATCTCAATTCTCAAATCCCTTCCTACCACATCCCTGGCCCAAAAGTCACCCAAAAAAACCCGCTCTTCCCGACCAAAATCTGCGTAAATCGGCGACATCTGCGGATCGCTCCCTGAATCCCGCCTCACCCGTCTGAGAACCGAAACCCTCGTCGGAAACCCTCGTCGGAAACCCTCGCCTGAGGACTCAAACCATGAGCGTAGGATCCCTCGGCATCTCCGGCGGTCTCGCCGGCTCGCCCCTCTCCCAAAAAACCGGCGCAGCCGCCGACCGCGCCAAACAAGACACCGCCCACGCCCAACGCCAAACCGAGTCCACCCAACGCGCCACCGACGCCGCGGGCATCGGCCAAACCCACGAAGAGCACGAAGCCACCGACCGCGACGCCGACGGCCGCATGCTCTGGGAACACCCCCAAGAAACCGCCGAAAACCCACCCGGCAACGACAACAACGACAACCCCACACAAAACCCACCCACCGCCAAAGACCCCAAAGGCGAATCCGGCAACAAGCTCGATCTGATCGGCTGAGCTAATTCACTGCGTTCTTCGCGCGTGCGCGTTCGCGAAGCCATTCTTTCTCTCTGACTTGAAACGCTCCCTGTGCTTCCTTGCGATACTCAGCCATCGTGCGCTCGAAGGGACGCAAGTTTACAGCCACGGCCGCGACCACGCTCGTCGGTTGCGGCTCTCCACCGCGTCGTTGACTCGGGCGCATTACCACACGAAACTCGTAAACCCCCGTCGGCTCGATTTTGTCATCTGGTTTGATCTTGGCCGTTGGCATCGTTAGTAAGTATTGATGCTTCCATTTCTCAGGCGTTGCCCCGGCGCGGTCATATTGAAAGACATCCACCAATAGGCGTTGACCGTCGACGATCTTCGCCGCAACGAGGACGAGCTTTGAATCGGGCGAAACGTACCTCTCGAACACGCCAAAACTACTGATCTTTCCCGCGTTCGCATTATCGAAAATGCTCGGGCGAATTGGCTCGAAAACTGTCTGACTGAAGTCTTCAAGTTTTCCGAGTCGCGCCTTCAGCCACTCAATTCTGGCCTTTAGGTCATCGCGAGCTTTTGACTCCGATTCCGTCATTGGCGCCGGAATCGCGGCGAGCTTGACCTCATGCTCTTCGATGTTTTTTCGCAGGGAAAAGATCGTATCGACGCGTCTTTGTTCGCACACTTTCAAGTAATGTTGAGGCGATTCGGCCAGCAAGATTGTCGGAGCGGTACAAGCAACTGCAACCAGCAAGCGTGCGCCGAGGATTCGAGTCGAACTGCACATGAAAAGTTCCTCCCAGGGAAGATGCAGACCGAACGTGGAGGAGCGCCGTTTACAAGCGCCCACTCGGGCGATCGTAGCCTATATTTCGCCGAATCGCAAACTCTTGTCGTCGAGCCAAATAAGGTGGGCTACGCCGGGCACCACCAATTGGACGTCCGCTGCCAAGACATGCCCTCGGCGGGACGCCCGGCTTTTTGCGGTTTCTTGCTGGGAAGTTGAGCTGAAACAAAGGGGACGGGAGCAATAGCGTTCGGCACGGGATCTTCGCTTGCGCAAATCCCGTGCCGAACAGGATTGGGACGGAAGTCTTTATTTCGTCCGCGAGCAAAACCGACCCACGGGTTATAGAAGAAAGCCGAGGCCGAGATGCCTCGGCTTTTTTCGTTCTGTCGCGAGATACGGCAACGACTGGCGAACAGTCGGGTCGGCACGTTGTCTCGCTAGCAGAGACTCGCGCGCGACATTCGTCTCCGCCGCGGCACCCTCGAAACCGCGCCGATCTCGCCCAAAGTCTCAAAGGTCTCTCGTCACGCGACCCGCCAAGGTTAACCGACGGCTCGGCCCGGTATAGCGGAACGAAAAGTCACGTTTCGGTTCGGTGAGCGGGAAGTACGCCGCGGTGTTCCGGAGCGATGCGAAGGGCATTCACTATTGGTGGACTGGGCAAGTCGTAGTAGCATTCGGTCCAGCTATCCGCACACTGGAGGGCTCTGCCGTGGCAAGGAAGCTCGTCATCGCGCTCGTCGTCGTCTGCCTGTTTTCATCTGATGCCGTTGCGGAACGCCGTGGCGGCTTTCACGCCCGTTGGGCAGCGCGTCGTGCGGCGCGTGCTCACACCGTGGAATTGATCTACGCGACGCCGCAAGCGGCCTGGAACGCCCGTTATCGTGCCGGCGTGCGGAACGATTGGGAGACGACGTACCGTTGTTTGGACCGCGATTCGCGAGAACAGTGTGTCGCCAATATGGCGTTCGGCGTATTGAGGTTCTCCAACGACGACGACGACTGGGCTGAGGTCGCTGACCATCTGGCACGGCGACACCGCCTCGATTTCAGGGCGATGGCACGCGAATTCAACGAAACGTACAAGTCACCCACCCCTGACCCGTACAAGGTCACGGCACTCTTTGACGATCGTAGCCCGGCGTTTAGCAAGGCCAAACAGCGGCTTCTTAGGCACATTTCTGACCATGACGCTTTCTACCGAGACGCGATGCATGCGATCTTTCCCGGCTACGTCGCCGATGAACCGAACACGGCTCTCGACGTTCCAGAGCTCACCAACCTTCGTATCAACGGGAACCACGCCAAGGCAGCTCATCGTAGTATTAGCGATGTGTCGAACGCCGATGACGTCCCTGGACAGACCGTCGAGTTCACATTTGAAAATGGCGGCTGGAAGGTTCGCAAGCTTGATTGGTGAGGTTGCCGGTCACAAAGATTCGATTCGTCGCACGAGGACTTCAATGTTTGCCTTTTCACTCCCAACGCAAGGTGTCGACGCAATTGGCGCATTACGGCCTTCGCCTTCTTACCGTAGCATGCATAGACACATCGCGATTGTTGCACATTGCTTGGTGGCGGCCTTGGCTCTTTCCGCGAGTATCCGCTCTGCAATGGGCCGCCAGCCGGGTAACGGCGAGGACCTGCATCCCTACTGCATCGATGGCAATTGTGGGTTCGCCGACCAAGTGAATTTAAAGGGGACGGGAGTGAATGGCACTTCCCGAAGCGTAAAGTATTTCGACGCAACG
>JBBDYI010000248.1:0-6184 GCA_040901705.1 Pirellulales bacterium
AACGTGGCCGCCGCGAGCAATCGGACTTCCTCTGCCACCGCGACCAAGACGGTCTATACGCCGACTTCCACAGCCTGCGGCACTTCTTCATCACCAGCATGCAGCATGCCGGCGTATCGCCCAAAATGGCCCAGACGCTCGCCCGCCACAGCGACATCCGGCTGACAATGCAGGTCTATACGCACGTCGAACTGGCCGACCAGACGGCGGCGATCGCAACGCTGCCGGGACCGGAGTCGTCCGCCGAGCAAGATCGCGTCCAGGCACGATCGGCTTGATCGCCGCCAATAACCGACGTCAAGCTGACCGATCCGGCGATCGACGGTAGAATGTGAATTGGACCTACGTTACCCTCACACTCCCGGTGATGCCGATGGTTCGACTCGTTCTACTCGCCGTCGTTATTTCGATTCCGAATGTCGCCCTGCACGCTCAAGAAAAAAGCGTCAACCCAGGCATCAACAAGAGCTTTGATAATCCGCGAGTTCCAGAATTCGTTGAGCGATTCGAGACGGAAGGCCGAGACGTCTTCGATCACCGCAAAGAAGTTGTTGCCGCCCTGGGCCTGAAACCTGGCATGGCTGTGGCGGATGTCGGGGCAGGGACGGGATTGTTCACCCGCATGTTCTCGCCGCTTGTTGGCGATTCCGGAAAGGTTTACGCGGTAGACATCTCCGATGAATTCGTGGCCCATATCGAAAAGATCGCCAAGCAGCAGAAAATGGCGAACATCGTCGGCGTCGTATGCACCTCCGATTCCGTAAAACTTGCTCCGGCGTCGGCCGATCTCGTCTTCATTTGCGACACGTACCACCACTTCGAGTTCCCCGAAAAAACTATGCGTTCGATTCATCGGGCGCTCAAGCCGAAAGGGCAAGTTGTGCTGATCGACTTCCGTCGCGTCAAGGGCGTGAGCACCGATTGGGTTATGAACCACGTCCGCGCTGGACAGGAAGTCTTCGCGAAAGAAATCACCGACGCTGGGTTCAAGCAAGTCGAAGAGAAGAAGGACTTGCTCAAAGAGTCGTATTTTCTGCGATTTGAGAAAGTCGGCGATGGATCGGAATAGCGAGAATAGCCGAGGCCATATGCCGAGGCTTCCTCGTTAGATCGCCAGGAATCGTGGGGATTTGCAGATCCATTCGCTTCCTCGCTCCGCAAGAGCAGAGACCCTCAACCCTCACAATCCGGCGTGTTCCGCGGTGGCTATCACAATTACTTCCGCTTGAGAATCGCCACCGCCCAGTTGCCCTTGCCGGGCGGAGCCACCGAGATGCGTTCGCCGGCGGCGAGTTCCTGCGTCGGACCCCATTCTCCGGATGCAATGTTGATCCAGTGCGCCACGAGCGGTCCTGGTGCGGCGGACAAATCGACCCGAACCTCGCCTCCATCCGGAAAGTACAACGCGTAAGCGTGGCCCGCTTTCGCCGCCAGGTAAGCCTCATTCGATTCACGGTCGGAGAGCAACTCGTTGGCGGGCTGAACCGTCCACAGGGCGATCTTCGATTCCATCTTTCGCGCGGCGCGAATCGCCGCGACCGCTTTGTCGTTCAAGCCCAATCCCGAATCCGGGCGGTGAAACCGCATCGACGCGGCGCCGGCCAGCAGGTGACGCCAAAACCGCTCAATGCCATCCTGGTCGGTGTGGTCGAACTTATTCTTGTCGGCTCCGTAGGTCTTGGTCGTGTTCATCGGGCGGGGCTTCTTTGACAAGTACTTGCGGACGTAGAGGAAATTGTCCCAATGCTTTTGCCCCTTGTTCTGATTGTTTTGCGAAACGTCGACAAAGTCGTAAAGCTCGGGATGATCGAAGGTCCGCTTGTGCCGCTCCGCCGTGAGATCCCAGTCGTCCCACATTTCGGTCACGTGAACCTGCTTGCCTTGCTTTGCCGCCCGCTCCTTGAGGAATTGCGCCCAGTACCGACCCCATTCCTCCTCACCGTTCGTTTCGTTGTCGATGCAGTACAGCACGTGCTCGTGCTGCAACGAGAGCTCAAACATCTTCTCTACGAAACGCTGCTGGAATGGCAAGACAACTGTGTTGTTCCGCTGTTTCGGGGTCGTGAAGAAGAACGGCTGCTTGTTCGCGCCCGGATGATCGGGATAGCGCCGCGCGAAACCGGAATCTTCGTACGTGTAGTTGACGTTGTTCTTCGGGTTGTACGGATGCAATTGCCAGCGGTAGCCGCCGCCCGAGTCTGTGTAGTCGAAGCGGTCCCAAATCTCGATTTGCACGATGATGTCGCGCTTGGCTGTCTCGCGCAGCATCCGCTCGAAACGCGACCAATACTCCCCGTTCCAGGCGTTGAGGTCGTACTTTCCGTCCTTCTGTTGTTGAAACGGATACACCTCGAAGCCTTTATCCTTGCGGTCGCTCATCGTGTTGCGAATGACGTTGCCGCCAGCCGCAGCCAGCCGGTCGAGTTGGGCAACGAGATCCTTCTCGGGCCACTGAAAGAGATTGTCGTCGTCACTGCCGCCCAACAGCAGCACCGGCCGGCCGCGATAGCTCCAGTACCAGGGATTCTCTGCCCAGGGTCTTAGCGATGGTTCCGCGCCGACGGTATCAGACGAACTGACCACTGCAACGGACAGGCAGCAGAGCAGGGAACAGAAGAATCGCATGGCTTGTCCCTCGGGCACAATGGTTGATCTGTGAATCTAGGGCGCATCGCGTGCGTGAACAAGCCAATGCCACGCCAAAGAAACGCGCGTTGGCCCGACACACGATTCCAACCGTCGATTTGAATTGGCCTATCTGGCTCGTCCAGACTCAGAATAGCTCGAGTGGGCACGTCGCTGCAGGGAGGGGAGTATCACCGAATCTTCGGTGCTCTCCACGGTGCTCTCGTTTTGGCCCGCGGTGAGCGCCGGGGTGCTATTCTATCTGCCGCGTATTGTTACGGATCGCGCCGATTTGCACCGAACGTGCCGGATCGCCTCGGCTAGCGTGGCCGAAGGCGTCGCCGCAAACGCCAACGTGGGCTAGAGATAGGGCACGTCCTTGCAACGCTTTGCCGCGATTCGCCGCAACCTGCATCGTTACGGCGGCACTCAAGAGAAAGTATCCCCGACAGGGCTCGAACCTGTAACCTTCGGCTTCGGAGGCCGGAGGCAGATTTGACGTATCGTTAAAACCCGGGCGGAGTTGCGGTGACGGCGAAACATCGCGGTGCTTTCAGTGGTGCTGGCGAATCTGCCGCGATTTGCACTTTCTCAAGCAACGACTTATGCCGTCCGTCTACAACGCCCGCTTGAAAACTCGACGAACGACTCGGATGCTCTTCCTATTGTCCTTCGACTGTGTTGTTAACCGCATCGGACGCAGCACTCCGCCAGGGTGTCGTTAACCAAACGATGGCTGTGCCGTCGCGGCTGGCGGTTAGCGCTTTTTCTTGGTCCTGAGAGAATGCGACGCTCGTGACTTCGCGCGAATGGCCTTTGAGCGTGAGAATTTCTTTGCCGTTGGCCGCGTCCCAAAGTTTGGCCGTCTGATCGGAGGATCCGGTCAGCACGCGCGTGCGGTCTGCCAACACTGCGACGGAAGTGACGGCGGCCGTGTGCCCCTGGAGCGTTTGCAGTCGATCGCCGATTTCCGCGTTCCAGATGGCTGCGGTGTTGTCCTCGCTGCCGGTAACGACCCACTTCCCGTCAGTAGAGAAGACGGCCGACAACACGGACAGATTGTGTCCCTTTAACTCATGCAACGTGGCGGCGGAATCGATGTCCCAAATCCTCGCTGTGCCATCGGATGACGCCGAGACGATCCGCCGGCCGTCGCTGGAAAACGCGGCAGCCCGCGCGCTCGCGCCGTGGCCGACATAATTGCGAACAACCCGTCCGGACTGTGCGTCCCAAAGCTTGACAAGGCAGTCGTCGCTCGACGTCAGCACGTACGCGCCGTCGGGCGAGAACGCGGCGCTGTTGATTGCCGCCGTGTGGCCGCCCTTTTCGCCTGCGCGGTCGTCGTCGAGCTTGACGATCGTGCGGCCCGTCTTGGCGTCCCAAATGCGCGCCGAGTTGTCCCACCCAGCGGTCACAACGCGGTCGCCGTTCGGCGAGTAATTGGCCGCCGCGACACTGCGATGGGGATTGAACTGCATAATCTCCTGGCCCTGCAAATCCCACAGCCTTGCTTCGTCGCCGCCGACGGTAACGACCAATTGCCCGTCCGGCGAAAACTCGGCCGACCACGCCGCCGCGCCGAGCGCCGCCAGCTCTAGAAGCGTGCGAGCCGTCGGCGGCGTTTCCCCGTCGGGATCGGCTTCGACCAGCCACACGACGTGCCGCGCGGCATCGACGATCAGGCCCCGCCGTCCGTCCGTCGCCAACGCGGCCGAGGTGACTTGGCTTTCTGCCGGAAGAGGAACGACCCGCGGCAGATCGGCGCGATCGAGATTCCACCAACGAACCAAGCCGTCGTCGCATCCGGTCAACACGCCGCGGCCGTCGGCGCTGGCGGCCATCGCCGTCACGGCTGCTCCGTGCTTGAGCACGCGCGATTCCAACGGCTTCGGCGCGGCGGGGTCGCCGATGTCCCAAGCGCAGACCGTCCCGTCCATGCTTGCGGTCAACAGCACGTGCTTATCGTCGTCCAAAAAAACTGCGGCGGTGATGCGGGCGGTATGCCACACCAATTTCGCCACGTGCCTGCCGGTCGCTGGATCCCAAAGATTCCCGCGGCCGTTGGCGTCGCCCGTGTACGCCAGCCGACCGCCGGCCGAGAACGCGGCAACCGTCACGTCGGTCTTGTGCCCCACGAGTCGAAACAAGACGGCACCGCTTTCACCATCCCAAAGCGCCGCGCGGGGTACCTCCTCCGCCGCGGCATTCGCATCCGCCGTATCGGTGGCGGCCAAACCGCCCAAGATGCGAGTCGCATCGGAGGAAATCGCCGCGGCCGCGGCGTTCCCCGCGCCGCGAATCACCGTCCGCTGTGCTCCGGTATCGATGTTCCACACGCGCAACGTGCCGTCCATTCCGGCGGTCAGCAGTTGTTTTCCGCTGGGAAAGAATACGCCGCGGGTCGCCAAGTACGCGTGCCCTTCCCGATATTGCTGCACCTCGTCGCCGCTGTCCGTGCGCCACGCCTTGGCCGTCCGATCGCGGCTTGCCGTAAGCACGAAATCGCCGTTGTTGGAAAACCGCGCCGTCAGCACCGCGTCATCGTGTCCTTGCAGCGCCATGCCCGGAACGACCCGCTGCTCCTCGTAGTTCTTGATGTTCCACACGCGGGCAAGTCCGTCGTGACTGCCCGACACGACTAGATTGTCGTCCTCCGGGAAGAACGCGGCACCGCACACAAGGCCGTGGTGCCCGCGAAGTGTTTTCAGCAACGTCGGCGGATCGTCCGCGCCGCCTACCGAATCGGCCGCCGGCAACCGCCAAATCTTGATCGTATTGTCGTGACTGGCGCTGAGCAGGCGCCGGCCGTCTGGAGAAAACGCGACCGTGCGAACTGCCGCTGCATGACCGTCGAGCGCCACGAACTTCTGCGTCGGCGGTTCCTCGCCCGCAAGTAGCTTTTGGTAGTCGAACGCGATCATCTCCAACGGATTCCACAACAAAATCCGCTTGTCGTAGCCGCAACTAGCGACCCGCCGTCCGTCGGGAGAGAAGACGGCGTCGTAGACGGCGCCGCGGTGGCCCGTGAACGCCAGCTTTTCGCCCGCCGTGTTGGTCCACTGCTCGCCGCTGGCGACGTTCCACAACCGCACGGTGCCGTCGCGGCCTGCGGTAACCACCGTCTGCTCGTCCGGAGAAAAGGCGGCGTGCTGCACGTACCAATCATGTCCGCGAAACGTCTGCAAGACCTTGCCGCTGTCCACATCCCACAGCATCGCCATGTTGTCGAACGATCCGGTTAGCAACCGCTGCCCGTCGCGCGAGAACACCACGCTGACCACCGCGGCCCGATGCCCGTCGAGTACCTTAACCTCGCCCGATTGCGCGTTCCACAACCTCAGCCAGCCGCTGGCGTCGTTGCTGCCGATGGCGATGCGGTGCGAATCGGCGGGCGACACCGCCACTGCCGCGACGTAGGCGTTGGCTACGTCGAAGCGGTGTTCCGCCAGCAACTTGCCGGCACCGACGTTCCAGGATCGGGCGACGCCGTCGCGGCTGCCCGTTGCCAGTGTCTTGCCGTCGGCCGCCAGGTCATAGCCGAACCGGACCTTGCCCCAGC
>JBBDYI010000248.1:6194-10101 GCA_040901705.1 Pirellulales bacterium
ACGGCGCGATGCATTCCACGCGGTCGCCAACGAAAATCTGCGACACGCCCTGACGGCACAAGTACATCAGCCGGCCCCATTCCCAATTCCGCAGTTCCGGCTTGCACTGCTGCAACAGCTCGTCGGCCCGGTCGAAGGCGTTTTCTTCGATCTTGGCCGCCGCCAGGCCGACCAGCGCTCTGTACGCCTCGTATTCCGTCTGCTCACGCTGGTCGTCGGCGACTCCTTTTAATCGCAGCGCCTCTCGGGCGTTGTCTCGCGCCAAACCGGCCTGACGATTCGCCTCGCTTGCGCTGTCGCGTGCCAATCCCGCTTGGCGAGTCGCTTCCACTTCATTGTCTTGGGCTACCACGCGAAGTCGGTCGGCTTCGGCTTTTTGCATGCTGACCAGCACGATGCCCGCGGTGATCGCCACGAACACCAGCGCCGCTAGCCCCAGCACGACCCGCCGCGCGGTCCGTAGGCGATGCAGTCGGGCCTCGCGCTCCTGTAGTGCCGCCAGGAGTTCGTCGCGCAGTGCGTTCTGGCCCGGCTCGTCCTCGGTGAGCAGCGACAGTCCGAGGTCAAAATCTCCCTTTCGTTGTGCGCTGCGCGCGTAAGCCAACCGCGCTTCGCGCGCGCCTTCCGCCGCTGCGGCGTTTTTCGACCACAGCTCCCACGCTTCCTCGTAGCCGAACAGCGCGCGGTTGTAATCGCGGTAGTCGTCGCTGCCGCGTGCCTTTTCCAGTTCGACTGCGGCGCGGCCCGCCATCACGATGCTTTCCGTGTGCGACTGATACTCGCGAATGGCGTTCTGTAGTTCCTGTACGGACGCAAAGCGGTCGACCGGCTTCGTGGCCATCGCCCGCAGCGCGATGTCCAACAACTCGCCGCTAACGTCCGTCTTCACGATTTCGTTGCGGCCCGCCGCCGCCAGGCAAGCGCTCGACGACTTGGCGTAATGCGGCATCTTGCCGGTGACGCACTCGAACAGTATCGCGCCAAGTAAATAGATGTCGCTCGACTTGCCGATCTTGTCGAACGGCCCGATCGCCATCTCCGGGGCCATGTAGGCAGGCGTGCCTCCCATCGAAGTTGTTCGCGCCACATTCGGCGATCGCGGATCGACGGCGACCGACACCGCAAGCCCCCAGTCCATCAACAGCACTTCGCCGAACCCGCCCAGCATTACGTTTTCGGGCTTCAGGTCGCGGTGGATTACGTCGCGCGAATGCGCGAACGCCACGGCGTCGGCCACTTTCAACAAGATGTCGAGGTTTTCGGCCAGCGACTTCTCGCGGATCGCGTGCGACCAGGGCGTGCCTTGAATTTTCTTCATCGAATAAAACAGGGCCCCGTTGCGATCCGTGCCCATGTCGTAAATCGGCACGATTCCGGGGTGCTCCAGTTCGCCTGTCACCACCGCCTCAGACAAAAACTTTTCGCGGTGACGCGTATCGACCATTAGGTCCGGCTTGAGCATCTTGACGGCGACCTCGCGGTCGATCGACGACTGGCGCGCCGTGTAAACCACGCCCATGCCGCCCTCGCCCAACGGGCCGACGATCTGATAATCTGCATTCGGGGCCTGCGAATCCCCGATGGGGCCGATCGCCCGTTCGCGAACCGTCTGCACCGACCGCGGACGCGGTCCGCTATCCTGGCTGCTACGCAGACTCGCCGACGGCGAAGTCCCGGCGAGCGAGGAACCCCAAATCGACGCGATCCGCGCTTCGTCAGCCGGCGAAGCCACGTCCGAGTCGATCGTAGGGTCGTACGGCGTATGCTTTGCCCGCTTTGTTACTGGCGGAGGCGAACCCGGTGGTGTCCGCCGCGACTCCCCCGCCGAAACCGACGGGGCGGCCAAACCATGCGACTCGATCGTTGGCTCAATGCGCGGCGGCGCCAAGCCGGCGTCGCTGTCCAGGGTCGGCGCTAGGTTGGGCGCTTGCAATCGGGCATCGCCGTCGATCTTCGGCACCACCTGTGACGCCGCCTCGTCGGGCTGGCCATCGATCGTGAGGGAAACATGGGGCGTCGTCCCGCCGTCGTAGCTGTCGATCGTTGCCGCCACATCCGACGACCGCGACCCATCAACGACGGCGGTGCCGCACGCTGGGCATCGTTCGCGCGAACCGTTCGCATCCGGCAACAAGTGTCCGCAGGAAGAGCATTGCTTCATGGCATAATCCCGCTTACTTGAATCTTGCGCAGTCGTCGCGCTGCTTTCGACATCGCGCCCCGGCCGACGGCGAGGGCGTCGTGAATCTGTTTTCGCCAGTCACGCGGCGTCTGGCCCGACGCAAGTCCGACGATTGCCGCCGCTCCAAGTGGAATTTCAGGACGTAGTCCTGTGCTAGGCGAATGTTCGTTCGGTCGGTCGCTCTGGCGCTCGTTTTGCCGAGTTCCATCGTTCGTCGGTGGAAGGACTTCCGCGCTGGGAGGCGGTTCCGACGGACGCGTGCCGCGTTCCGAGCTTCCCGCAGGGCTTCCCGCCTCCTCGCGGAACCCTTCCGAGACGACCTTGCCTTCGTCTACTTGAACGTCGAGTAGCAACCGTTCGACGCGGGCTCCCGCCTCTTGTACGTAAACACGATAGTGGCCATTGGGAAATTTGTACCGACGAAACACCGCCAGCACGTCGCTCAAATCCTTCACCGGCAACGGGTATTCCCGGTTGTCTTCCTTCTCGAGCGCGTCGTCGTACAGACGGAAGAAAACTCGCAGCCGGGACTGCGCAAGATTCTCAAACGATCCGAGCCGCACGGTCTGCGCCGCCGCCGAGTCCGCGGCCAGATTCGTCTGTTCTGCATCGGCGGGCGCCAGCGTCGAGCGGCGGGTTTCGGTAGGTTCGTCGCCCGCCGCCACGGCCGCCCCCAGGCCCGCGTTGACGCCGCCGTTGCTCAAGCCACTTTCGCCGCTGCCTGAGGAATCCTGGCCCAGGTCCGTGAAAAAGAACGTTTGTTGAGTGAATACGAAACCTAAGTCGTTGCCGCCGGTTCCGGCGTCGTAGCGGATATCGACTGTGCCGCCGCCGAGCGGAAACTTGCTGCCTTGCGGGAGAGGTTGCTGATTGGCGTCCACGAATGCGCCGGCGATTGCACCCTCGCCGTCATTGGCGATCAGCACGATCGTGGCTCCTCTCGGCGCGGTGAATTGGCCGGACAATGCCACAATTGTCGCGCCGCCAAGTTGCACGGTTCGACTGACGATCAATTGGTCGTGATCCGTTCCGAGCGACAATCCGTGGACGTCGAACTCGACCGTTGCGCCGGCATGCAATGCCAGTTCACCGATTCGCAACACGCCGGGCGCCAATTTGCCGCCGGCTAGAACTTCGACGCTCCCCAATATCATTCCATTGCCACTCAACGTGCCGCCGGCGAAAACAACGGCACCGCCATTGCCCAGCGTGCCGTTAACGATCAGCGTGCCGCTCTGCACGTGCGTCGTTCCACGGAACGTATTTGTGCTTTCAGACGCGATCATCAGCGCACCACCTCCCAGCTTAATGAGCCCGCCCTCACCGCCGATGACGCCGTCAATTCGCCCGCCCGCCGCCGGCGTGTCGATCGTGACGTCCCCGCCGCCGAGATCGATCGAACCACCAAGTTCCACCGCCCCCTGTCCGTTGGCGTCGCTGTCGGCTCGCACTAGCGCCTGCCCACCCTGACTGGCCAACACGAACGCACTGGTCGAAACTACGTCGCGCGTCGCCAACAAATAGACCGAACCCGATCCAGTCGCGACCGCATGAGTCAGCGTCAAATTGCCCGTCGCGTCGAGACGCAGGTCTCCGCTACCGACGATCGCGACCGGACCATCGAGAACCATCGAGCCCTTAGCGACGATCGAAACCGATTCCGACGTAATCCCGCCCACGGTCAGCAGCGCCGTGGCGATGTTCGTCAGATAGATCGCGCCGCCG
>JBBDYI010000248.1:10201-17874 GCA_040901705.1 Pirellulales bacterium
GGTCGGCCCGCCGTACCAATCGAACCGCCCGCCACCAACGCCAGTTGGCCCGCCGCGATGGCCGCGCTGCCGCCCGGATCGCCGTCGACGATCGAACCGCCCGCCGTCACACTCACCAGCCCCAGACTCGACAGGGCACTGAGCGTTGCCGACTCACCAGCCGACAGCGACAACGGTCCCGCGCCGGCCACGATCGCCGTACCGGCCGACAGCATCGCGGCGCCACCCGCCACAACCGTCAGCGATCCACCGCCACTCGTGATTTGGGCGCCGCCCGAAAGCCCGAAGTCGTCCGCCGCCAACAGCGTCAACGGACCGCCGCCACTCGTGATGCTGGCCGACACCGTCAGGTCGCCGCCCGACTCGATGCCCAGCGGACCGCCGTGCGAGTCGATCGCCGCGGAGACCGTCGTCACGCCGCCAGAGGTTACCGACAGCGGACCGTGGCTGGAGACCGCTTCATGAATCGTCAGCGGACCGGCCGTCACAAGCGTCAACGATCCGCCGGCCGTCAAGCCACTCAAAGCGTCGCTGACCCCGCCCACGGTCAGCAGCGCCGTGGCGATGTTCGTCAGATAGATCGCGCCGCCGGCTTCGCCTTCCAGCTTGCCGACGGTAATCTCCAACGGTCGGCCCGCCGTACCAATCGAACCGCCCGCCACCAACGCCAGTTGGCCCGCCGTAACATCAACATCGGAATCGGTGTCACGGATCGAACCCAGTACGTTCAGGTACACGCCCGCGGCGGAATTGAGCCGCAAGCTATCGATGTCCAATACAGCGCGAAGGTACTGCTTGCCCACGGAGGCGATTACCAAGTTTCTGGCGTTCGTGTCCAATGCATCGTCGGCTGTGCCGACATCGCCGAAAGCAGAAATCGTGACGATCGCCGCAGACGCCGAAACCACGATGTCGACATCGTCGCGACGATCGGTGGTGAGCACGCTTCCCAAGGTGCTGACGACCGATATGGCGCTGGACGTGGCATTGGCCGTAATGAGTCGGCTGACAATAACGTCACCCGCTGCTGAAAGCGCGATCGTTCCCGGACCAGCAGCCATTGAGGATCCGTCGGCCATCGCAATGCCGCCTTTGCCCGATGCGTCGCGGTCAGCGACAACGCGAACGGAACCGAGCGACGAAACAATGGAACCGGCGGCCGTGAACGACACGTCGTGCGCCGCAAGTAGGTCGACATTACCTGCCGCGGACAACGTGTCGGCGACGGTGACGACATCGGTCCGCACGAACAACGTTCCCAACAATTGCACGTCGCCTTGAATCCGAACGATGTCCGACGAACCGTCGAAGGATGTGCCGGTGTCGATCGCCAAGCTGCCGTTGCCGTGTTTGCCGGTGGCGCTCAACACCGTCACGCTGTCCGCTCCATCGCTGCCCGCCTGAGCATCGAGGACGACCAGTGCGTTGTCGAAAAAGTGAACGTTTTCGATAGCCGTGCCGCCCGACGTTCCGGCTACGACGAGCGCCGCACGCAGGCCGTCGAGCGCGTCGGTTCCATCGGTCACGGTCCAGATGTCGACACCGCCGACCGTCGCCGGCGCGACCAACTCGGCCCGGGCCATGCCTGCGAAGTCGACCGGTTCCAGGTCTACGAACCTCACGTCGAGCATCTGCGTCGCGCTGGAAATCGCCACCAGTCCCTTTCCTGACTGCAATCCGTCAGGCGTGAAGACTGCCCGTAGTGACCCGTCGCCGATCACCCGCAGCAGATCGCCGACCGGTGCGATCGACGGCGATCCGCCGTCGTAGGCAACGACATCGAAGACGCTCAGAAGCACGTCGGCGTTGGCCGATAGATCGAGAGTGACAGAATCGACACCCGAGCGCGTATCAATGACGAACGTGCGGATACCGGCGATCGACGTCAACGGCAGCACGAGCGAGTCGGTTCCGGAACCCACGAGCGACGGAATCGTGCTGGAGATCGCATGCCCATTTTCGTCGCGGACGAGTAGGTTCGCACCATCGGTGGAGATTACGATGCGGTTATTTTCCTCGCCGGGGCCGCCCTGAAACACGAGATCATCGCCGACAATGGTGAGCGTCGATCCCTCAGGGATCAAGTGAAACAGCTCGCGGCCGACGAAAAACTGGTAGGCGGAGAAGTAAAACTCTCCGCGAAACGTAACAAACTCGGCCGGACCACTGTCAAAGAAACCTGGGTTGACATCGACGGCGAGCACGACCCTATCGTTGGCGTCGACACGATATAGTTCGTGTCCCGACGGTCCGCTAGCGACGAAATACAGGTAATTGCCAAACGGCTGCACATCGCCCTGACCGGTCGGCCCGTTGGAAAGCAGCGACGTGTAGGAGGGGAGCGGAATTGGAATCGCCGCGGCTGCTGCACCCTCAATGTCCAGCCGAAACAGCAAACGATCGTCGTCGAAAGAAGCGCCGAAATACAGCGAATCATTGAATCTGGTGAACCCCGTGGGAGCGAACAGCCGCCGGCCGTCGGCTGCATAAACGGCCGTCACTCGTTCGCTGGAGTCCATTTGAAAAAGTTCGCTGCCGCCGCGTGTGTTTTCGGCGCGAAAGTAAAGATGGCCGTCGAACTCGGTGAAATCTCTAGGGTCAGACAGCATCGTCAGATCGACGACCTGCACCGGATTGACGCCGCTGGAGCTTTGACGATACAAGCCCCGGCCGCTAGGGGACGTGGCGGCGAAGTAGAGGCTGTCGTCGAACACCGTTAATTCGGCCGGATTCGCGCTGGCAGCGCCAGGATTGATATCGTTCGATTGATTTACCTGATTGCCGCGATTTAAGATAAACAGTTCGCGTCCGTTCGGACCGGTCGCCGCGAAGTACAACTTGCTATTAAACTCAACTAATCCGTCCGGATCGGAACTGCCCGTTCCGGCGCGGATGTCCGCGACGAGGCTCACGGATTGATTGGCGCGAAGTCGATACAATTCACGGCCGCTGGTTCCCGTCGCGGCAAAGTACAAGCTGCCGTCGAACGGCGTGAATCCGGCCGGGTCGGAACTCGCCGTTCCGGCGCGGATGTCGTCGACCAGCGACACCTGTCCGGAACTGTCGATGCGATAGAGTTCGCGGCCTTTCGCTCCGGTCGCGGCGAAATAGAGGGCGTCGCCGAAGCGTGTGAAACCATCCGGGTTGGAATCAGCCTCTCCAGCGTAGATGTCTGCGACGAGCGAGGCGCGGCCTTCGGCGTCAAGCCGGAACAACTCCTGGCCGACCGCTTCGCCCGTGGCGTTCCGCCCGGATGCGCTGAAATACAGGCTTCCGGCAAACTCGGTGAAGTGCTGGGGGTCCGAGGAAAAGATGCCCGGCATTAGATCGGCCACAAGGCCGGCGGCGTCCAGGACACGGCGTTCTTCCAGCCGCGTCAAACTGAGCCGAATGAACTCATCGGGCCGCGACCGCCGCCGCGATTGCGCCGCAGGACGATCTCCGAAACGACGTCGAGGCGCTCGGAAGAATCGAGAGAGCATCGTCCACGTCCTCAACGGGATAAGAAAGTTGCATTATGCTTGCGCCATTTTCTCCCGTCAAACGATAGAAACGGCCCGCCGCGGCGTCAAAACTGGTTCAACCGTCATAAATGGTACGTCCCGCGCCGATCGGATCGTTGGAATCAGGTTCTGCGTAAAACTGTTTGCGCGATTCATCCGATACGACCAACTGAAACGATTTCGCCGCGATCGTGGCGGAATGCCCCATTCTCTACGACGGGATGGTCATCATGCTTGCCGACGCAACCGGCGTGGCGCGGAGCCGAAGAACGCATCGCTGGACCGTGGCCATCGCGATCGTTGCCGCGATCGTCGGCGGCCGGCGACTTGCGGCGGACAACGGCACCGCCGATGCTGGCCGCATTCTGCTCCAAGACGCGCCGGCGCCTACGAACGAAGCACCCTCGCCAAAATCCGCCTCCGAAGCGTTACGCGACGAGTCGATCGCAAAAGCACCAGGTGCGGGCGCAGGCTTGGCCTTCAAGCCGCTTGCCGACATCGACCTAGACATTAGCCCGTCCGGTAGGCTCCTGCCCGGCGACGAAGCGGCGAAGTTCTTCGACCGCGCGGGCCACCATGTCGACCTGGATTCGCGCGGCTGGGCGATCCGCGAGTTCACGTGGACGGCGGCCGGATTTTGCTACCGGCCCCTGTACTTCGAGGAAGTCAATCTCGAGCGGTACGGCTACTCGTTCGGCGTCGCCCAACCGGCCGTTTCCAGCGCGCAGTTCTTTGGGCGGTCGCTGGCATTGCCGGGCTTGATGGCGGTGCGGCGGCCGTGGGAATGCGTTTATCCCTTGGGCTACGACCGGCCTGGCGACTGTGCTCCCTATCGCCTCTACGGCCCGGCGGCGCGTTGATCGCGGAGAGAACAATGGTCGCAGTGCAGCGCGAACATCGTCACGGCGATGCGAGGTCAGCGTCCCAGCGAAAACGTTTGACGATACGTCTCGTATAGGCGAGCGCCCAACGACGCTGGCTCGACGTCGATCTTTGCAGTTCCCGTCGCGCCGAACAACAGCGCGAAGTGCGTGGATTCCAACTTGAGACGGGCTAAATACCGCGTGCCCTTCAATCGGCTAGATTTGCCGCGATCGGTCGCACTTGCTCTTTCAGCGGCGAACTGCTCCGGAGTGTCATCCTCGATCGTCACTTCAGCTACGTCGACGACCGTGCCGTGAATTACCACGCCCGGCCAAGCATCCAGTTGGACACGGGCGCTTTGACCCGAGCGAACCAACGCGATCGACGCCTCGTCTATTCCGGCGATCGCTTCCCAACGTTCGCCGTCGCCCACCACGCACAACGGCGCTCCCACGTCGAGCGTCACGCCCGTGTTTGCCCCATCGAGCGGCGAGCCGCGCGGGACCGACGCCGGCGATTTTCGCGCGACGTCCGCAAACGGCGGCGGGTCGAAGACGGTGCCCGACTGCGGCGCCACGATCGTCAACCGGCGATGCTCGGCGCGCCGCTGGTCGCGCAGTTCCTTCAAGTCTTGCAGCACTTCGCGGGCCGTCGGCAATTCGCCGCTGGCTGCCGCGTCGGCGATCTGCCGGCGCGCCAACAGATCGACCAGCAACCGTTGCTGTTCGTAACGCTCCTCGACGCGGACCAACTCCAATTCGAGATCGCTATTTCTCAACACGGCCAGTTCGTCGCCGCGCGACACGTACTTACCCACCGACAACGCAGTTTGCAGCACGCCGGAAACGGGAACGTACACGTGTCGGGTATCTTTTGGCTCAACGGTTACGGTCGCGTCGACGCGACGCGGCAACGGCGTTGATCCGGCCACGACGATGGCGGCGGCGAGAAGGGTACACACCACGATCGGACGCCGCCAATGCACGTTTCTACTCCGGACAGGATCGCGAAGGAATTTCCAGGTTTCGGCCGCGGGTCGAAACACCATGCTGGCGATCACGAGTACGGCGAGCAACTGGGCGACGAATGCCAAACCGCGCGGCTCAAGCGCTACGTAAACGAACCACAGGATTCCCGCCGTCAACGCCACGCGGTATGCCGTCGACAGCAGGCCGAATGCCAGCAACGTGCCGCGGTGCGTTGTTTCCTTTAACCGCTGGTCGGCGTCGTCGATGCCCAGAAAACAACGGCGCAGCACGCGATGCACGGCCGCCGACGATTGTTGCGCCAGGTTGGGAACCTCCAGCCAATCGGACAGAATGTAGTAGCCGTCGAAGCGAAGCAATGGGTTGCCGTTAAGCAGCACGGTGCCCAAGGAACAAATCACGGCGACGTAGAGACAGAACGTGTTGAAATAGCCCGGTTCACTGACGCACCAAAGAAAACCGCACACCGCGGCCAACATCAATTCGACGACGATGCCGGCAACACTGATGGCGATCCGGCGCCATTTTTCAGGAATCATCCAGGCTTGCGAAACGTTGGAATACAGGCACGGCGAAAACACCAGTAGCATGACGCCCATTTCGTGACACCTGCCGCCGAAGCGCCGACAGGTTAGCGCGTGGCCCAATTCGTGCAGGATTTTGGTCGAGGCGACGACAACCGCGATCATCAGAATCCCGCCGACGCTGGCCAATTCACGCAGGGCAGGCAGCCTTGTCATCAAGACTTCGCCGCGCGTCAAAAGCAGCACGACGACAAGCATCGCGAAGACAACGCCCAAGGCCAGCCACTGCCAGGCGAATAGCCAACGGCATTTCGGATAAAGCCAATCGAGGATCGCCGTCGGGTCGAAGCCCGGCAGGCGAATGGCCAGCGGATTGGCGCAAGCCGCCCAGATCCGTCGCCGGCGTTCTTCGGATTGGCGACGCAGCAGGTGCGCTCCCTGGCCCGGCATGTCGGCGAGAGCTAGCCCTTCGCGGTGCAACATTGCCAGAAACGCCTGCAAGTGCGACAGCGACAGCCGACGCGGCGCGAACGCGCGTTCGACTTGCGACTTGATTTCCTCCAGTCCCCGCCTTCCGTCCAACGCCCGCAGCACAATGTATTCCGCCTCGTCGAGTTGATAATAGCGCAAGGCCACTGGATCGCGGACATTCCACCGCCACCGCCCGGCGGCCATCACCGGCCGCATCTCCAATTCGCTGCGGCAACGCAATCGCACAGAGCGTTCGCTGCTCGTTTTCTCAGAGATAGCGGCGTCCGGCTGCATAGCTGCCATCTTACTCGATTCTCCCGCAAAATCGGCCCGGGTTGACACATTCGAGCAGCCGCAATTGCCGGGTTTAACGATTGTAGCGGCCGATAGCAACGAATTCTCCTGGGTTGACGCAGATACGGAATGTACTGGTTGCCGTCGTTGCACGCGATCGTCCGATAAAACCGATCAGGCGGATCAATTTTCCGCGGGGCAAGCCATCACTTTTTCCTAGTGCCGAATGATGACCTTACACGGGATCCTACGCGTGCTGTCCGTCGCTTCGCTGGCCGCGATGTCGTTCGGCTGCGCGGCCTCGAAACCCGACTGCTACTTCCTCACGGATTGTCCAACGGACTGCCATGCCTCACAGCTTTCTGTCGACGAGCCGTGCCTCGATTGCGACGTCCACGCCGAGGATTACTCGGCAGCGCCGCCGCACGTACTTGACGACCGGCACCCGCCGAAGTTCCGTGACTTGTCTCTCGAACAGGCGGTCGAACTGGCGCTGGCCAACTCGCCGGTCATGCGCGACCTGGGCGGCCGTGTGTTGCGCGACCCGAATGCGGCGCGGACGCAGTTCGACCCGGCGATCCAGGAAACTGACCCGCGGTTCGGCGTCGAGGCGGCGCTCAGCGCGTTCGACGCCTCGTTCGCCACGGGCATGTTCTGGGAGAACAACGACCGAGCTCTCAACAACATCTTTGAAGGAGGCGGCACGCGGCTCTTCCAGCAAGACTCCGGACTTTACAACTTCGAACTTCGCAAGCGCAGCGCGGTCGGCACGCAGATGGCCCTTCGGCACGTGCTGGACTACGACTACAACAACGCCCCCGGCAACAACGTCCCCAATTTGCCCTGGGGCACGTGGGTCGAAGGCGAGATTCGCCAGCCGCTTTGGCGGGGTGCCGGCGCCGAGTTCAATCGCATCGCCGGGCCGGACGGCGTGCCCGGCGTGAACACCGGTGTGCTAGTCGCCCGAGTCAACACCGACATTGCGTTGGCGGAATTCGAGGGGAGCGTTCAGGAACTCGTCAGTAGTGTGG
>JBBDYI010000249.1:0-2538 GCA_040901705.1 Pirellulales bacterium
CGCCGGATGCGCGGCGAAGGAGAGTATGCGGAGCAGATTCAACAGACGTTCGACGTGTTCTCGCGCAAGCTGGGGCTGGATGGCCCGCTGCCGGTGCTGGACGGATCGAACTTTCGGCCGCCGAAGATCGTCGGGCAGCAGCAGCGATTGTTTTAGTACCTATCTGGAAACAGAAATCTGTAGGAGGCGAATCCTTTCGCCGACGGAATCGCTCGACGGTGCTTTCGGCGAAGGGATTCGCCGCCTACAGCTTTCGGCGAAGGGATTCGCCTCCTACAGTTTTGGGATAGGTACTCAACGCACCGAAGCACGACACAGAGCCATGCCGCAGAGAATCGTATCGCTGTTGTCGAGCGCCACCGAGATGCTGTACGGCCTCGGGCTGGGCGAGCGCGTCGTGGCGGTGAGTCACGAATGCGACTGGCCTGCCGATGCGGCGACGAAACCGCGGGCGACGTTTTCGCGGATCAATAGCACGCTTTCGAGCGGCCAGATTGACGAGGAAGTGCGTCGGATGTTGGCTGCCGGCGAGGCACTGTACGGCGTCGACGAGAATCTGCTCGCCGAACTGCGGCCGGGGTTGATCGTCACGCAAGCGCAATGCGACGTGTGCGCCGTGCGTTATGCCGACGTGCTCGACGTGGTCGAGCGGACGCCGGCGCTTGCGGGGGCGCGCGTGGTGGCGCTGAATCCGATGTCGCTTGATGACGTGCTGGCGGATATTCGGCGCGTGGCCGAAGCGGCCGGCGTCGACGACGGCGGTGCAGCGTTCGTTGGCAGGTTAAGCGGCCGGGTCGGAGCGGTTCGCGAGCGGACAGGGCGGCTGGTGGAGCGAGATCGTCCGCGGACGGCGCTCGTGGAATGGACCGAGCCGTTGATGTTGGCCGGAAACTGGATGCCGGAGTTGCTGGAACTGGCCGGTGGAACGTGCCCCTTGGCCACGGCTGGCCAGCATAGCGGGTACGTCGACTGGTCGCGTATCGTCGAGTTCGACCCGCAGGCGATCGTCGTTGCGCCGTGCGGTTTCGATCTGGAGAGGTCGCTTTTGGAGGCGCGAACGCTTCCCGCGCTTCCGCAATGGTCGCGGCTTTCGGCGGTTCGGTCGGGCCGCGTTTATGTGGTCGACGGCAACGCGTATTTCAACCGCAGCGGACCGCGGCTGGTCGACAGCCTTGAAATGCTGGCCCACCTGCTTCACCCGCGGCTCGTCGCTCGGCCGGCGTGGCTGGTCGGAGAAGCGCCGCCGTGGCAAGCGTTGTGAGTCGAGCGGATTGTCAGACCGAGGGCGGCGGATTTTTTCGTCGACGGAATCGCGAAGTGGCCTGATTTTCGTTGGAAGGCGGGCCGGGAATCTGGTATTTTCGGGGCGCTCGATGGATTGAAGTTTCGACGGATTGCTGGATCGACCAATCGATGACTTGGCAGCCTGTCGAAGGGAGCCAGACCGTTGGGAGCGTGCGATTTTGCCCGGAATGATCGACGACGGCTTATCAAACCACCTGAGCGAGGGAATTTGTGAGCATTACTCGCGTTTTTGTTTTCGCAAATGCACGGTCTTATGGAGATATTTTACGAATTGCCCTCAAATGCGACTGGAAGAATACCCTATTGGGGGCATAAAGTCCTCCATGTGGTGCAGTCGGCTTTTTCAATAACAATAAGCGGATTCGTCGTCGTTCATCGCATCGGATCGATCTTTCCGGCGGCGAGCAATCCGAGCAGCAACAGGCCCAAGGCGATGCGGTAGACGACGAATACGTAAGTCGTTCGGGATCGGAGGTAGCGGAGCAGCGCCGCGATCGCCGCGTACCCAACGATGCCCGACACGACGGTGGCCACTAGCAGGTTGGTCGCGTCGGCGGTGCTGGCGAGCAGTTCGTGCCGCTCCTTGAACAGTTCGTAGATGCCTGCGGCGAACACCGCCGGCAGCGAGAGGAGAAACGAGAAGCGGGCGGCCGTTTCGCGCGATAGGCCGAGAAAAAGTCCGCCGGTGATCGTGACGCCGGATCGCGACGCGCCGGGGACGAGGGCGACGGCTTGCGCGAAGCCGACAACGATGGCCTCGAACCAACCGACGTCGTCGAGCGTTTTCGCGGCGACCCCACGCGCGGCGCGGCGGAGGACGTAGCGTTCGGCGACGATCAGCAGCAACGCCAAACCGATGAGTGCGTAGGCGATGACGTATAGCGACCGCAGTTCGCCCGTAATCATGTCCTTGAACGCCAAACCCAACACGACGATCGGCAGCGTGGCGACGATCATCATCCAGCCCATGCGGCCGTCATGCGATCGAGCAATTTGTCCGCGACCCGTTTCGGTGAACCAGGCGACGCCGATGCGGAAGATGTCGCGGCGAAAATAGGCCAGTACGGCGACGAGCGTGCCGATTTGAATCACCGCCGAGAACGCCGCGCCGGGGTCTGGTTTGTCGATCAAGGCGGGCACGATGCGCAGATGGGCCGTGCTGCTGATCGGCAGAAACTCCGTCAGCCCTTGCACGACGCCCAACAGTATTGCTACCCACAGTTCCACGGTTTG
>JBBDYI010000250.1:0-2525 GCA_040901705.1 Pirellulales bacterium
CCCCCCCGACCCCTGCCCCACCGCCCCCCGACCCCCGAAAAATGAGACGCCCCTTCATTGCCGGCAACTGGAAGATGAACCTCAACCGCGCCGAGTCGGTCGCGTTGGCCGCCGCTGTGGCCAAGGGCGAGGCCCTGGCGAGCGCGGTTGACGTTGCCGTCTGTCCGCCCAGCGTGTATCTCGACGCGGTCGCCCAAGCGGTCCGCGGCTCGTCGGTGGGCGTTGGCGCTCAGAACATGTATTTCGAGGCCAAAGGCGCATTTACCGGCGAATTGAGCGCCGCCATGCTGCTCGACGTCGGCTGCCGGTATGTGATCCTCGGCCATAGCGAGCGGCGGCATATCCTCGGCGAGTTCGACGAGTTGGTCAACAAAAAGACCCACGCCGCGTTGGCCGCCGGACTCGTGCCGATCGTCTGCGTCGGCGAAACGCTGGAGGAGCGCGAGGCCGGCCGCACCGCCGACCTGATCCACGCTCAGGTCGAAGGCTCGCTGGCCGGCATTACTGCCGAGCAAATGCGGGGGATCGTCATCGCCTACGAGCCGGTGTGGGCCATCGGAACCGGAAAAACGGCGACGCCCGCACAGGCCGAGGCGGTGCATCTCGACCTTCGCAAGTTGCTCGCCGCCCGCTACAATGCCGACGTGGCCGACGAAGTGGTGATTCAGTACGGCGGCAGCGTAAACGCCAAGAACGCCGCCGAATTGCTCTCCCAACCGAACGTCGACGGGGCGTTGGTCGGGGGCGCGAGCCTCAAGGCCGAAGATTTCCTGAGCATCGTACAGGCGGGAGTCAGCCGTACATGAAAATCTTGTTGATGATTTTGCTGGGCGTTACCGCCCTGTTCATGATCATGCTGGTCCTGATCCAGCGTGGCCGCGGCGGCGGACTGGTCGGAGCGCTCGGCGGCATGGGCGGCCAGAGCGCATTTGGCACCAAGGCCGGCGACCTATTCACGCGGGTCACGATGTGGAGCGCTCTTTTTTGGATCATCCTGGCGATCGGAACCGTCAAGTATTTATCGACCGCCAGCGGCGACGGCTTCAGTGACGACTTCGGCAAGCAGCGGCCGAATCCGCAGCAGTCCGTGGAATCTGGAGCAGCGACGGGCGCGGCGAACGGTACGAACTCCGGCGACGATTCGAAGTCCGAAAAGTAACGACGCGCGGCCGAGCGCGGATCATCGACAGCGACGAGGCGACGGGCGAGCGGTGCATCCCCGTCGCTCGTTTCGTTTCACGACAAAGCCGCACCGTCGGTAAACCGGCAAGTCGGCGACACCGGCGGGCCGCGGTGACTTTTCCGCACTGGCAGAGTTGACTGCACTGGCATCGAGACGGTTATTCGGAGAACGAACGTGTTATTGAGCATGACCGGCTTCGGCGAAGCGCATCATCAGGACGGACCGCTGTCCGTCGCCGTCGAAGTCCGCTCCATCAACAACCGGCATCTCAAAGTCTCGACTCGCATCGGCGAAGGTTACGCGTCGCTCGAATCCGAAGTCGAAGCATTCGTCCGCCAGCGCGTCCGCCGCGGGACCGTGCAGATTTCAATCCGCGTCTCGCGGGCACATCGGCCGGAAGATTTCCAGATCAACTCGGCGGTGCTCGCGTCGTATATCTCACAATTGCCGCCCGCCATTTCGCAGTGGGCAGGCAGCGGGCCGCTTGGCGCCTTGCTGAGCCTGCCCGGCGTCGTCGAGGACAATTCCGCCGCGTCCGTCGACGTCGAAGCCGAATGGCCGGTCATTCGCCACGCGCTCGAAGCCGCGTTCGACCGCCTCGCCGCCATGCGCGAGCAAGAGGGCCGGGCGATGGAACTCGATCTCAAGGCGAATTGCCAGGCGATCGCCGCGGCTCTCGATGTGGTCGAACGCCGCGCGCCGTTGGTCGGCGACGGATACCGCGACCGGCTGACCGAACGCGTGCGAAAAATCCTCGGCGAACAAGGCGTGACGGTGGAAATGAACGACTTGATCCGCGAAGTGAGCATCTTCGCCGACCGGGCCGACATTTCCGAAGAAACCGTCCGCCTCCGCAGCCACCTCGATCAGTTCGCCGCGTCCCTGGCCGAAGAAAGTGCGGGCCGCAAACTCGAATTCGTCGTGCAAGAGATGTTTCGCGAGACCAACACGATCGGCTCGAAGGCCAACGACGTCGAGATTTCGCGGCAGGTGATCGAAATCAAAACGGCCATCGAAAGAATCCGCGAAATGATCCAAAACGTGGAGTGAAAAGCCGAATTCGAAATCTCCAATCTCCCATCTCCAACCTCCCCAATCGCCACGCACCGGAGCCATGACGCAACCCGGCCAACTCGTCGTGTTCTCTGGGCCGTCCGGCGTTGGCAAGACGACGCTGCTGCGGGAGGTGTTCCGCCGTGCGCACCAGCCGCTGGTGATGAGCGTTTCGGCCACGACGCGACCCCCTCGCACGGGCGAGAGCGACGCGGAGCATTACTATTTCCTCTCGGCCGACGAGTTCGCCGCGCGGCGCGCGCGCGGCGCCGTCCTGGAATGTTCCGAG
>JBBDYI010000251.1:0-17518 GCA_040901705.1 Pirellulales bacterium
GGCGAAACGCGGCAGATCGTGGTCAGCGTTCAGCCGCGACAGGCGGGCGCGGTCGAATTCTGCGCCGATGCGCTGGTCGGTGGGCAAGTCGCCGCTCGCGGCTGTGCGACGACGACGATCGCCGGGGACCAGCCACTCGACGTCAACATCCGCACCGAGGCCGGCGCATCGCAATTCCGCATTGGCGACTCCGTCAATTTCACGGTCACACTCACCAATCGCGGCTCGGTTCCGCTCACGGGCATCGAACTGCGCGATACGTTCGACGAGGGGCTGCAACACACGACCACGGCGCAGCGGGAACTGAAACTACCGATGTCCGGCGGTTTGGCGGCAAACGAATCGCGCGAGATCGGTCTGGTGTTCCAAATCACCCGGGCCGGCCGGCTATGCCATACGGTGACGGCGTCGACGGCTCAAGGCTATTCGGCCACGCGACAGGCGTGCATCGACGTAGCGGGCGGCACGGGCGAGGCCGCGCCCGGCGCGATCGACGTCCGCGTGTCTGGCCCGCCGACGATCAACGTCGGCCAGCGCGGCGTGTTCCTCGTCGAAGTGACGAACAATGGCGCGGCGGCGCTGGCCAACCTCGAAGCGCTGGTCGATTTCGATGGGGACAGTCTTGAAGTGTCGGACCTGATGGGGTTTGCCAACGTCAACAGCCGCGCCGTGTGGCGGATCGCTCGCATCGAGCCGCGGCAGACGCTGCGGACGCAGATCGAATTCACCGCCCGCGGGGCGAATCCAGGCTCGTTCGTCGCCATCAACGTCAACGAGCGCGATCAACTGGTCGGCGGCGCGCGGGCGCCGGTGGCCGTGATCGCCGGAGCCGCCGCGGTCGCTCAAGGCGGGCAGCTCAAATTGGCCGTGTCCAGCGGCGCCAATTCGATCTCCGCCGGCGACGAACTGGTTTACGTGGTGAGCGTGCAAAACGTCGGCGGCGGCGTCGAATCGGACGTCGTCGTCGAGGTGCTGTTGCCCGAAGGCATCACGTTGCCGCGGGTGCAGGCGCTGCAGAAGTCGAACACATCCGGCCGTACGATCCGCTTCGAGCCGATCGCCGCGTTGCGTCCACTGGCGACCGAGAGGTTCACGATTCGTGCCCGCAGTGGCGGCGCGGGAAAGTACGTTCTGCAAGCCAGCGTAACGAGCCGCAATTTCCCACAGCCGCAAACGCAGCGGGCAGAAACGACGGTAATTCCGCGGTGATCGGCCGTCCCTGTGCCCGCATCTTGCCCGTTCGGGCTTACTTGAACATTTCCAAGCGGAATGTCGTTGCATTTTTGCTGCGCGTTACGGTCGAAGTAAATCGCCGCAATTGCCGATAGTTTCCTGTGTCGTCATATTTCCCATTTTATCCACTTATCGCGTGGCCCGCGTGCTGCCTAAAACGCCAATGCGGTATTCATAGGAGAACAACCTCGCCATGCCGCCCAAACCGAAACGGATTTGGAGTTTGGATGACCTGAGCGATTACGTCAACGAGGCCCTTTGTTACCACGAGCAATTGGAGACCGGCTGCTTTCAACTTACGCGGCGAACGCTGTACCGCGGCGAACAACCCTGTGGCATCTACTTCTGCCTGCACGGACCTCGGCAGGTGAAGCTGACCGCCATTTGGGCGTCCGACCGCAACGTGCTGTATTTCTACGGCGCGACGGGCGAACGGTATCAAACGGTGCCGCTGCCGGACGGACCGCGACTAGAGGTGCTGGCGGAGCTGGTCGCGGCGTAGAGGGTTAGGAATTGGCCAGTCCAGTTCCTTGATTCACGACGCATTTGTGCGGGGTGGGTCGAACGGAGTGAGGCCCACCACAACCAAACGATTTCACCAGATCGCATTGAAACACGGAGGCACAGAGATACGGAGGACATGCAAACAATGCGTGATGCGTGATGCGCGGCAATTCCATTCCTAAGGTGGCATCGCCGGTCGATCATCGTTCATCGTTCATCGCTTTCCCTTTTCCTCGGTGCCTCCGTGCCACGGTGCCTCGGTGCCTCCGTGTTTTCAATGAAGACGTTCGCTGAATTGGTTGCGGCGGACGCTCCTGGAATTTGGGCGAGAAAAAAAATCTCGCGGGCCGGCTTGACGCGGCTTGCGATACGTGTACATTATTCCATTATCGATACATTCATATACTGGTTTGTTTGGACGTTGCGTGAGTCGTCGCCAGTTTCATTCGGCCAACGGTTGGGCATGTCCGACGCCGATTGGCCGCCGGACGGTGCGTTCGCCGCGGGGGCGAATGGATTGCCCGCTTAGGTTATCCGCTTGGCGGCGGCAGCGCGAACATTCAGACGAACCGAACCGACCGCACGGAGGTGGCCCCATGTTGATACTCTCTCGTCGCGAAAAGCAGCGGATCAAGCTCGGCAACGAAATCGTCGTAACGGTAATTCGCGTGTCGGGCGACAAGGTTCGCCTGGGCATCGAAGCGCCGTCGGATATGATCGTACTCCGCGATGAGTTGGAAGTGTTTTCGCCGGAGCAGCGAGCGGCGACGGCAGCGCCGCCAGCGACCATGCCGGTGCCGCACGCGGCTTGAGGCAGCGATCGGAGCTAGGGCTTCGCGGCAGATGTATCCTGGCTTGTTGCTGGTGGCTTGGGATTTGCTGCGCGACGTTGTGCTAGTTCCTTGAGAACGTCGGCGTTAGCCGGCGGGAATTCGTAATTGCCGAGCGTTGCGGCGTCGACCCAGTGGAATCCGCCCGTCGGCGTGGCGGTTGGGTCTTCGCATTCGCAGTGAAAGAACGTCAGCCGCAGCGTGCCGTGCGGGTAGGCGTGGTCGACCGCCGTGAGTTCTTCTGCCACGCGGACGACCAGGCCCGTCTCTTCGCGGCATTCACGAATCGCCGCCGATTCCGCCGTTTCGCCAGCGCCGATCTTGCCGCCGGGGAATTCCCACATGCCGGCCAGCGGCGCGCCGGCAGGCCTCTGTCGGATTAGATACGCCGCATGTCCGGCGTCATCGCGGCGTTCGACGACGGCGATCGCGATAAGCTGCGGCGAATCGGCGGCCCTGTCCATGCCGAGTAAGAAAGCGCCACAAAGCAACGCGCGTCAACCCCACAGCCTATCGCCTACGTCCTACAGCCGGCCCGTCACGCAGCACGCCGCCGCACCACCAGCCGCCGCAACGCCGGGCTAAGCGTCCGCTCGTCGACCGCCTGTGCGAACCCTTTGGCGAAAGACTCTTCGCGCAGGGCATCGAGCACCGTGTCGAGCCGTTCGGCCGGACTGGCGGCCAGATCGACGAGCAGTAGTTTTCGCCCGGCGACGACGCAGCTTCCAGCGTGGCCGTCGAGCGCTTCGAGACGCACTTCATAGCCGAGCATCTGGGCCAGAGCGATCGCTTCTTCCAACAGTTCGACGGTGTGCATGGCGGTTCCTTCCGGCCAAAGATTGCAGCGCCGCAGTGCGGCGAATTGGGGGCGTCGAGAAATTGTACCGCGTCGCGGTTCAGTTCCCTAGCCGAGTTCGACGATAGGTTTAATGAACGTAACATGCAACCAAATAAGCAGTTAAGTCGCGTCCGTCAGGCAAATGAGCGACACTGAACGCGATGCCGTAAGCGGGCGAATTTGCAGGCGCAAGGGGCGACTTTGCCGGTAACGCAAACGCGACGACGACCGCCGCGCGAAGCTGCACGACAGACGTTGACTTTGCCGGCCGGACGACGCCCTTTGGCTGCTACCGGGCGGCTGGCGACGCCCTCGAACGCGACGATGCTTGCGGCCGAAACTTTCCCCCGCCACGACAGCACACCAGCGAAACGATAGCCCCATGCCAGCACCGACCATCGCCGAACTCGAAGCCCAAATCGCCCAGCTTCAGCAGCAGCTCCAACAGGCGCAAAAGCTCACCGCGCTGGGTGAATTGGCAAGCACCGTCACGCACGAGTTCAACAACGTGCTGATGACGATCGTCAACTACGCCAAGCTCGGATTGCGGCAGCGGGATGACGCGGCCCGCAACAAGGCATTCGAGAAGATTCTCGCGGCCGGCAACCGGGCGGCCAAGATCACCAACGGCGTGCTGGGGTTTGCCCGCAATCGTGCGCCGGGCTACGAGCCGACCGATCTGGCTCGCGTGATCGACGACACGATGCTGCTGCTGGAGCGCGAGTTGACGAAGTACCGCGTGAAGGTCGACTGCTATGTTCAGCCGACTCCGCCGGCGCTGGCCAACGGCAATCAAATTCAGCAAGTGCTGATGAACCTGATCATCAACGCCCGCCAGGCGATGCATCACGGCGGTCGGATCACGATTCGACTCTCGCACGACGCGGATTCCGACACGGTCGATTTGCTGGTTCGCGACACGGGCAGCGGCATCCCGCCCGACAAGCTGCCGCATATTTTCGATTCGTTCTTCACGACGAAATCCGGCCCGGACGCGAGCGGCAAAGGGGGCACGGGTCTGGGCTTGTCGATGTGCCGCAATGTGATCGAAGCCCATCGCGGCAAGATTCGCGTGGAAAGTTCGGTCGGCAAAGGGACGGCGTTCACGATCAAGCTGCCGGCAGTGAGAAACGCCCCGCCGCCGATCATCGACATGGCGAGCGCGACCGCAGCAACGTCGGCGTTCGCGTCGCCGACGGAACCGGCGTGAGGGGATGCGGCACGCTGTAGTGCGCTCTTGGAGCACCAGCGTCGCACAATTCCTACGATCCATAACCCATCGCGCTGCGGTTATTCCAGCGCGTGCCGACCTTCAACGACCGGCAGCATCAACAGTCCGGCGGCGTTGTCGAGCTTGGCGGTGATCGTGTACACCTTCCCGTCTTCGGCGATCTCGATCGACTTGACCAGATCGGCCAGCGGCCTGTAGTGCGGACCGGCAAGCGACTCCGCTTCCAGCAGCGCCGTGGCGTACTTCAACCCTTTTTTAACTTCTTCCATCTGCTTCTTCATCGCGTCGACGTCCGAGGCGATCAGTTGGCACGTCGCCGCGAGCGCTCGCTTGTCTTGCGAGACTTGAAGCGTCATCGATTCCAGGCCCTCAAAGCCGAGCAGTCCCTGATACTCGGCATCGCGCATGGTCGCTCCCCAGATCGCCTTGGTGCGATCGAGGCCGTCGATCAGGGCGACGAGTTTCTTGTTCTCGCGGAGCGTGCCCTGGCCGCGGCGGACCGCGGCGATCATTGTGTCGCGCGCCATTGCGCCGCCCGATTCCGCCGCCACAAGAATCAAGCGTTCGTCCGACGCCAGGATCACCGCCAATTCAGTTTCGGTTGGATGTTGTATGACGTCGAGTCCGTCGATTCTCGCATGCACCAATCCGAGCTTCTTGGCTTCCTCGACGAATCCGGCGGCGCGATATTTGCCTCGAAACACGACCGTCGCGAATCCCTCGCCGGTAGATATTTGTACCGCCATGCCGACTGTGGCCAGATCGACGCGAACGTTCCCGGCTTTTTCCAGCAGCGTGCGAAACGCCTGCTTATACTTCTTCACCGTCGCGGTGCGCTCCTGCCCATTGGGAATCTGCGCCACCAGTCGCAAGATTTGATCCCAAGCGACCGGTATCCGCTGCTCGGCGCCGGCTTGCATCACGAAAATGCACTCTTTGGGCAGCAGGTGCAAATCCTCGTCGCGCTGCTTGAGCGTCGGCCGCGGGCGGAGGTACGGCTTGCCTTCGATCGCCGCGATCGCTCCCTCGGCATATTCGGCAACGAACGGCTCCTTGCTCGCGGCGAGATTTCGCAACAGCGGCAACGCTTCGCGCTGTTTGAGTTCGCCCAGCGTGCGAATCGCCATCAGCCGGCGTTCGGCGGTGGTGAGCAGGCCGCCGCCGAATTGCTCGATCAGCGTCCCGGCGCGGTCGGCGATTTCGGCGTCGGGTCCGGCGGCCGCTTTGCGTAGTTGATCGATCACGCCCGGGCCTGCGGCGCGGATCGCTTTCATGGCTGCCTCGCGCTTGCGGAATTGGTCGGCGCCGAGTTGCTCGATCAGCGAGGAGATGTCCGGCGGCTCATCGACGCGCAACTCGGCCAGCATGGCGTCGGCGCTCACTTCGACGTGTTTGCTGTTCCAGTAGGAGTCGGTGGCGACGAGGTCGAGCATGTCGTTCCCGCCCAACAGCGGAAACGTCATCAGCATCAAGAATCCGAGCGCGGAAGAAGCGGCCATCGTTCGCCAGGTGGTTAGGGGCGAGTCCGTTCATGTCAAAGGCAGCGCCGAGCCGCTGGCCTTGGCCGGGCAAGCAGCAGGGCGTTCGCACGATTCGTTCTCCCTCTCTCATACAGGACGGCTGGGTGTTTTTCAACGACGAAAACCGAAAAACCTGTCGGTGGATCGGGGCGTGAGGCGCGATGCTGGCTTTTGGGCTGGCGGCGAGCGACAATGTTGCGGTCGTCCGCGGCTCGGCGAGTTTGCTCGCGCCGGGGCCGGTCCGGAGTCGAAATGTTGTCGAGTGAGGTGATCGATGAGTCGTTGCAGAGCACGAGCGTGGGGAATTGCGGGCCCAAGATGTCGGCTCGCGGTGTTGGCGGCGGCCGTCGCTGTTTCGGGCGCGATGGTGTTTGTGACGGCGTTTTCGGCGGCTGCCGACGCGCAGCCGCCGAAGTACGATCTCGTGCTCCGCGGCGGGCACGTCGTCGATGGAACCGGCAATCCGTGGTTCGCCGGCGACGTGGCGATCGATGGCGACCGGATCGCCGCCGTAGGACGGATCGCCGCCGGCGAGGGCAAACGCGAATTCGACGCCACGGGGCTGGTCGTTGCTCCGGGCTTCATCGACATGCACTCGCACAGCGATTACGCCCTGCTGCAAGATGGCAGGGCGGAAAGCAAGATTCGCCAGGGCGTCACGACGGAAGTTCTCGGCGAGGGAACCTCCGCCGGGCCGGGCGGGGCGGCCCAAGTCACCAACGAAGACACCATCGGCGGCGGTAGAAGCTATCGGCGGTACGCCACGCTCGGCGATTACTTTCGCCAGCTCGAAAAAACGCGGGCGTCGGTCAACGTGGCCTCGTACGTTGGGATCGACAACATCTGGCAGGCCGTGATGGGCGCTTCGCACGAGCGGCCGACCGCCGAACAGTTCGCGGCGATGAAGAAGCTCGTCCGCGCGGCGATGGAAGACGGGGCGATGGGACTGTCGACGATGATGGCCATGCCGCCGGGCGGGCTGGCGGCGACCGACGACCTCGTCGCGCTGTGCGAGCCGGTGGCCGAGGTCGGTGGCATCTATTCTTCGCACATCCGCAACGAAGGGACCGGCGTGTTCGAGGCCGTGAAGGAAGCGATCGCCGTCGGCGAGCGGGCTGGCGTGCGAGTCGACATCATCCACCTCAAGATCGCCGATCAGCAGTATTGGGGCCGGATGGGCGAGATCGTCAAGCTGATCGAAGACGCGCGGTCGCGGGGCGTCGACGTGCAGGCGAACGTCTATCCGTACACGCGGGGGAACAACGATCTGGTGAGCATCATTCCGCCGTGGGCGCACGAAGGCGGCAAGGAGAAGCTGCTCACGCGGCTGGCTGATCCGCAGGAACGCGAGAAGATGAAGCGCGACATCCGCGGCGGCATCGACGGCTGGTACAACCACTTTACGGCGGTCGGCGGCGACTGGAGCCGGATGCTGGTGAGTGGGAATTGTCCGTATGCTGGGCTGACGATGGACCGCGTGATGGCGCTGCGCGGCGCAAGCCAGGCCGAGAAGCCGGATGCGAAGGCCGGCGGCAAACGGGACGATTTGGACATGTTGTTCGACCTATTGATCGAGCAAAAAGGGACCGTGCCGACGGTGTATGCGCATCACACGGAGGAGGATATGAACCTGGCGATGTCGCAACCGTGGTGTTCGATCGGGTCGGATGGGTCTGCGCTGGCAATCGAGGGTCCGCTGCGGAGCGGCAATCCACATCCGCGCAACTTCGGGACTTTTCCGCGCGTGCTCGGCGTTTACGTGCGCGAGCGGGGCGTGCTGCGATTGGAGGACGCGGTGCGGAAGATGACGTCGCTCAGCGCGGCGAAGATCGGCATTCGCGACCGCGGCGTGATCCGCGTCGGCGCAGCGGCCGACGTCACCGTGTTCGATGCGGCCAAAGTGATCGACAAGGCGACGTACACTGAGCCGTTTGCTTACGGAGAGGGAATCGAGTTGGTGGCGGTCAATGGGCAGGTCGTGCTGGAGCGCGGCAAGCATACGGGAGCGAAGCCGGGGAAGGTGTTGCGGAGGGATGGGACTAGGGGCTAGGGACTAGGGATTCGGGTTTTAGGAACATTGGGGATGGGCGAATGAATGGTCGGTCGACGCGATGGGCGTGGGTGATGGCGATAGCTGCGGTCGTTTTTTCCGCGTCGCTTGTGCGCGCGGAGAATTGGCCGTCGTTTCGTGGCCCGACGGGAATGGGCATTAGCGGCGAACGCGCGTTGCCGACGACGTGGGACGGTAAATCCGGCAAAAACATCGTGTGGCGCGCGGCCCTGCGGCCGACCGTCGACGACGGCAAGGCGGACTTGAATCAATCGAGTCCGATCGTGTTGGGCGATCGGGTGATCGTGGCGACCGCGTATTGGCCGAAGGATGGTTCGCAGAAGGAAACGCCCGAGCAGCACGTGACGTGTTATGCCACGAGCGACGGAAGCGAACTGTGGGACGCGGTGGTGCCGCCGGGACCGTGGCAGTTGACTGACCTTCGCGGCGGCTATGGCGCGCCGACGCCGGCGACCGACGGCGAGCGAATCTACGTCGCGTTCGGTTCCGCGACGCTGGCGGCGCTCGACATGAACGGAAAACCTCTCTGGCGGCGGGACGTCGAAAACCACGCCTCGATCGACGTGGCGATGGCGAGTAGTCCGGTCGTGTTCGAGGGCCGCGTGATTCTGCTGTCCGACAAGAACAACAAACATTCGACGCTGACCGCCTACGACGGCAAGACCGGCGAAGTGGCGTGGTCGCAAGCGCGGCCGGATGTGGCGTTCAATCATTCGACGCCGACGCTGGCCACGATCGAAGGCAAGCAGCGGATGTTCGTGGCCGCGTCGAATGCGCTACAGGCGATCGACCCGACGAACGGCGAAGTGGTTTGGTCGTGCGCCACGCCGGGCGACGTCATGTCGCCGATCTTCCACGATGGCCTTGTATATAGCGACAGCGGACGCGGCGGGCCGGGCGTGTGTGTCGCGGCCGGCGGTTCCGGAGATGTAACGGCGACGCACGTGCGGTGGCGGATTGGAAATGTGCCCGAGGCGCTGGCTTCGCCGATGGTGGCGGGCGGAATGCTGTTTCGCACGCACAATCCGGGCGTGTTGAAGTGCGTCGACTGGGGCAGCGGCAAGCAGGTGTTTTCGGCGCGGCTCGGCGGCGTGTCGATGCAGGCGAGTCCCGTGGTGACCGCCGACGGCCTGGTCTATTTCGCGAGCGGCGGGCGGAGCGTGGTGGTGCGGCCGGGCGAGAGCCTGGACATCGTGGCGACCAACGAACTGGATGATGCCAGCGCGGCATCGCCGGCCGTTTCGCAGGGGCGGCTGTTCATCAAGGGCGGTCGGTATTTGTATTGCATTGGCACGAAGTGATTGGCGGCGCGACGCGCGGCTCGCGTTGGCGGAGCGTGGCGGTCGACCACATTACAAGTTTCCACAGTTACTATTGAAACTGGGCGGCACAGAGAGGATGGGCATGGGAGCGAATCACTCGACGAATTCTCCGTGCCTCGGTACGACTCATTCGGAACTCCTTGCCCGTTTTTTGTGCAAATCCGAACGAGTTCGTTCAACGCAGAGTTCGTTCAACGCAGAGGACGCAGAGGGAACGCAATGGGGCCGTTCGCCACAACTCAACGAGCGATAAACCACAAAGGCGCAAAGACGCAAAGGAAATTGCAACGAGACTTCTGTCCGACGGTCTCTGCGTCTTTGCGCCTTCGCGGTTCATCCGAGGGGCACAAATACGTGTCAGAACGCGAAGATTCCAGACGTTAGCCGTGCAGCGGGACATCATGTTTGGGATTCGGTCGGCCATTGACGACGCGCCACCAGCAATGCGATTCAATCCAAACCTCTGCGTTCCCTCTGCGTCCCCCGCGTTAAGAAAAGTACAGGCTCATTCGTTGCTTGTGGCCAACGCCTGCGCGAATATTCCTTCGATATTCAATACTCCGCACTCAAAACCTCGCATTGACCCTCCCCTGACCGCTGGGTAGCATTCGCCCTCCAATTCCGGCGGTCGCGCCGCGCGCGTGGCGACTCCAGACCGCCCAGGCGTTTCTCGCTCCCGATGCCAAGGAGTCAATTCATGCGCTACGCGACGCGGAATCTCTGTGCCACGATGTTCCTCGCCCTCGCCGCTACGCCGCTTGCCGCGGCGGACGGCGCGAAACCAGCAGCGACGCCCAAAACCGTCGCTGCGCCGCGGCCGGCTCGTGCCGTGACGCCTTGGCAATTGAGCAAGGCGGTTGCCGTTGCCGACGAGTCCGCTCGCCGCATCTATCGCATCGAATGCCGCATCGTGGAACGCCAGGACGACGGCCAGGAAACGGTCCTCTCACAACCCACCGTCGCCACCATCGCCCAACAACCGGCCCAAGTTCAAATCGCTCAAGCCACGCCGCTTGTCACCGGCGCGGAACCGACGGCCGCCGGCGCGGCGAAGCCGAACATCACCGTCATCACAACCGGCCTCTCGCTGTCGATCACGGTCGCCCCCGATCGGCCCGGTCGCGCGTCGCTGGACGTCTCGATCGAACGCTCCGACATCGAGTCGGTCGACGTCACGAAGCACGCCGACGGTTCGGTCAGCCAATCGGCCCGCGTTGCGTCGCATACCACTCGCGTCATCGACAGCGTCGAACTCGCGAAAAAATTCGCCGTCGGCCTCGACGACAAAGATCCGGCCAAAAGCAAGCGCCGCGCCGAGTTCGTCGTCGAAGAGATCGAGAACAAACATTCCGACGCGAAGTAAACCTCCCCAAGCGGGCGGAACAATCCGAAGCCCAACGGTTCGCGGCACATGTGGTTCGCGCCCTTGTGCCGCGAACCGCTGTCATTACCTGCGTCAAGTCCACACGCCTGTCCAGAGGCACCCGTCATGTCCAAGCATTGTTCTTTCGCTCTGGCGATACTATCGATTGCAGCTTTCGCCGCCGGCGTCTTCGCGATCTACTACAATTACTGCTGGCAGACCCGCCGCAAGGGAACGAGCGGCAAGAAGCGCCCGACCGCCGCGATGATGGCCGGATTGGTGGGGCATGTTTGGTCGTTCAATGAACTATTTGAGTCGATACTGAATCCTAGTCACTTGTAAGCGAGCCGAACGATGCGTTATTGCCTGACCGGAGCAGCGGTTTGCTGGCTGACCGGAGCATCAATCATCTTTGTTGGAGGCAAACTTCTCGCAGCCTCACCGGGCCCCAACGCCTACCCGACCATCTTGACGTTTTCCATAGTCGGCGCAATCGCCGGTGCGGCCGAGGCGATCGTCCGAGCCATTAAAAAACCGCCAGCAACGCACTAATAGGACACTATCGCCTGGCCAATCAGGTTGACAGACCCATCGACAACAGGTTATGCGTATAGACTGTCACGCCCGCCCTACCTGCCGAAAACGTGGTCTTCCGTGCCCGCCTTGCGACCACACATCGCGCTGTTCCTGTTCGCCTTCGCGCTGGCGGAGGTTTGCCCGGCCGAGGATGCGCCGTTTTCCGCCGACCAGATCGAATTCTTCGAGGCCAAGGTCCGCCCGCTGCTCGTAAAGCATTGTTACGAATGCCACAGCCGCGACTCAAAAAAACTCAAAGGCGCGCTGCGGCTCGACGGCCGCGACTTGGCGATCCGTGGCGGCGATTCGGGCAGCGCGATTTCGCCCGGCAAACCGGCGGAAAGCCTACTGCTCGAAGCGGTCCGCTGGGAATCGTTCGAGATGCCGCCCTCGGGAAAGCTCAAGCCCGCCGAAGTCGCCACGCTCGAAAAATGGATAGAGCTCGGCGCGCCGTGGCCCGCGGAAGCAAATTCGTCCGCCGCGAAGCCCTCCGACGCCGCGCCGTCCGCCAAGCAGGCCGCCGGATATGACTGGACAAAATGGCGCAAAGAGCATTGGGCGTTCCAACCCGTTAAGAAACGCAAGCCGCCGCGCGTCGCCGACGAAGCGTGGCCGCAAAGCGACGTCGACCGCTTCGTGCTATCGCGTCTCGAACGCGCGGGCCTATCGCCCGCCCCGCCGGCCGAACCGCGCGTGCTCGTCCGCCGCATCTATTTCGATCTCGTCGGCCTCCCACCCACGCCCGCGGAAGTCGACGCCTTCGTTGCCACATGCGAGCGCGATCGACCGCAGGCCGTTCGCGAACTGGTCGACCGCCTGCTCGCTTCTCCACACTACGGCGAACGCTGGGCACGCCACTGGCTCGACGTCGCCCGCTACAGCGACGGCCACGGCGGCTTCCTCGACAACGCCGAGTACGCGCACGCCTGGCGGTATCGCGATTGGGTCGTCGCCGCCTTCAACGCCGACATGCCGTTCGACAAATTCATCAAACTGCAAATCGCCGGCGACATCCTCGGCGATCGCCGCGACGCCGTGGCCACCGGCTTTTTTGCCCTCGGGCCGACCTACAACAGCGACGGCGGCGATCCGGATAGCGTCGCCCAGGCCCAGGCCGAAACGCTCTCCGATCGCCTCGACACATTGGGCCGCGGCATGTTGGGCCTCACGCTCGCCTGCGCCCGTTGCCACGATCACAAATTCGACCCGCTGCCGCAACAAGACTACTACTCGCTGGCCGGCGTGTTCAACAACACCGCCGCCGGCGAGTCGCCGCTCGCGCCGCCGGAAGCCGTCGACGCCTTCAACCAGCATCAGCAGGCAATCAAAGACTGCGAGAAACGAATCAACGACGCCCGCAACAAGATCAACAACGAAAAACGCGAGCCGACCCCGGAAGAACAACGCCAACTCGACGAATGGACCGCGGAGTTGTCGCAGCTCCGCCAGTCCGCGCCGCCGCCCTACGCAACCGCCCACATGCTTCGCGACAGCGGCGCGTCCGACATGCCAATCGCGATCCGCGGCGACCTCCGCAAGCCGGGCGAGCAAGCTCCGCGGCGGTTTCTGCGGATCCTCGCCGGCGACGACGCGCCGCCGTTCGACGATGCCAGCGGTCGCCGCCAACTGGCCGAAGCCGTCGCCGCGCCGACCAATCCGCTCACCGCCCGCGTGATGGTCAACCGCATCTGGATGCACCACTTCGGCGAAGCGCTGGTCCGCACACCCAGCAACTTCGGCGTGCTCGGCGAAAAACCAACGCACCCGCAGCTTCTCGATTGGCTCACCGCCACGTTCATCGAGTCCGGCCAGTCGATCAAGTCGCTGCACCGCGCGATCCTGCTCTCCTCCACATACCAGATGAGCAGCACGTTCAACGAAGCCGCCTTCCGCGCCGACGGCGACAACCGCTTGCTCTGGCGAATGAATCCCAACCGGCTCGACGTCGAATCATGGCGCGACGCCCTGCTGAGCGTCACCGGCGAGCTTGATCCCAACCTCGGCGGCGAACCGACCGACCGCGTCGACAGCCGCCGCCGCACGCTCTACTTCAAGGTCAGCCGCAACGGCGACGTGTTCGCCACCGACGAGTTCCTCCGGCTGTTCGATTTTCCGCTCATGCGGGCCAGCGTCGAAAGCCGCCCCACGAGCATCGTCCCGCAGCAGTTCCTATTCCTCCTCAACAGCCCGTTCATGGTCGAGCGAGCCAGGGCACTGGTCAAACGGCTCCACGCCGATGCCGCCAAATCCGATGCCGACCGAATTCAACTGGCTTACAAACTCCTATACCAGCGGCCGCCAACCGCCGAAGAAGTCGACGTCGGCCGAGCCTACATCGCCACCGCTCCCGACAGCAACCACCTCTCGCCCTGGGAGCAATACGCCCAAGTCCTGCTCGGCGCCAACGAGTTCATGTACGTTCGATAACTGAAGAATCGCCCGACGAGGGAGAATCTCCATGCCGCAATATTATCATCGCGATCCGCTGCCGCCGATCTCTCGCCGCGACATGCTCTCGCGCATCGGCGCGGGCTTCGGCACGCTCGGCCTGGCCAGCGTGATGGCCGACTCCCGGCTTTTCGCCGCCGCGGAACAACCGGGACGCGAACCGGCCTCTCCGCTCGCCCCCAAACCGCCGCACTTCGCCCCCAAAGCGAAGCGCGTGATCCAACTGTTCATGCCCGGCGGTCCCTCCCAGGTCGACACGTTCGACTACAAACCGGCGATCGCGGCCCATGCCGGCCAGCGTCCCGCGGCGGTCGACCGCAAGTCGCTGCGAAACACCAAGAACGGCCTGATGCCCTCGCCGTTCGGCTTTCAGCAACACGGCCAGTGCGGCAAGTGGGTCAGCGACATCTTTCCGCACACGGCCCGTTGCGTCGACGACATCGCCTTCATCCACTCGATGCACACGGACATTCCAGAACACGCCGGCGCGATGATGATGATGAACGTCGGCCATCTCCAGCCCAGTCGCCCCAGCATGGGCGCGTGGCTCGTCTACGGCCTCGGTAGCGAGAACGAAAACCTGCCCGGCTTTGTCGCCATGAGTCCCCGCGCCCAACCCCGCGGCAAGCTCGCCAACTGGGGCAACGCCTTCCTGCCCGGCGCGTATGCCGGCACCTACGTAAACATCCACGACATGCGGCCCGACCGCATCCTCGGCGACCTGAAAAACCAATACCTCGCTCGCGACGACCAACGCCGCCAAGCCGATCTGCTCGAGCGGCTCAACCGCCTCGATTTAGCGCGGCAAACCGCCGACCCGCAGCTCGATGCCAGCATTCAGGCGATGGAGATGGCGTTCCGCATGCAGTTCGCCGTGCCCGAGGCGTTCGACGTCGACCGCGAAACCAAATCCACGCTCGACCTCTACGGCCCCGAGGAATACGCCAAGGGCTGTCTGCTCGCCCGCCGGCTGATCGAACGCGGCGTCCGTTGCGTGCAGGTTTCGCTGTCGATCGACGGCTACGACATCGCCTGGGACACGGGCCACGACGACATCGTCGGCGGCCACAAGCGGCTGGCCGACGCCTGCGATCGCGGGATTGCCGCCTTGCTAACCGACCTCAAGCAGCGCGGCTTGCTCGACGAAACGCTCGTCATCTGGGGAGGTGAGTTCGGCCGCGCGCCGACCTCCGAAGGGCAAAAAGGCCGCGACCACGACCACTACGGCTTCACCACGTGGATGGCCGGCGGCGGCGTCCAAGGCGGCATCACCTACGGTGCGACCGACGAATTCGGCCTTTCGGCGGTCGAAAACCGCGTCCACGTCCACGATCTGCACGCCACCATCCTGCACCTGATGGGCCTCGACCACGAACGCCTAACCTACCGCTACAGCGGCCGCGACTTCCGCCTCACCGACGTCCAAGGCCGCGTCATCAAAAACATAATCGCCTGACGTCCGCCGCGCCACCAACCCGCCCACACGACCGTCGGCGCAGTCGCGTATCGCGTTGACCGCGAGTCGCCGCTCGCGCCGCGAGCAGCCCCAGATTTGACGCGACTTTTCGGTCATCTAGCTTCCTCGGTCGCTGCTTCTTGTTTTGTCTCGTCGACTTGGTCCGATGCGATTCGAAACAGCGGTAACGCCGCGCCGCTCACCGGGGTTTTCGGTATACTCGGTGGAATTCACGGTTTTCGCCGCCGGCTCTCCCCTGGTGGGTTGCGTCCACCACGGCTTGAATCGAACCCGCGACTGATTCGCAGAACCCCGTTCCCCCAACGCCAGCCCGCCCCACCGCCCACACGCCGAAAGAGGATCATGTCGCACGTCGTTTGCCTTTTCGATTTCGATGGCACGCTGCTGAGCACCGGCGGAGCCGGCCGGGCTGCCTTCGAGGCGGCCTTGGTCGAAGATTTCGCCCTCGGTTCGCTCCGCGGCAACGTCGCCATGAGCGGCCGCACCGACCGGTCGATCGCCGGCGATCTGTTTCGCGCCCACGGCGTCGACGATTCGCCGGAAAACTGGCAGCGGCTGCGAACGGCATACCTCGGCCGGCTGCCCGATTCGCTCGCCCAGCGGCCGGGCCGCGTGCTGCCGGGCGTCGCCGAGTTGCTCGCGGAACTTGGCCGTCACGACCGATTTACGCTCGGCCTGCTGACCGGCAACACCGCGGTCGGAGCGCAGCTCAAGCTCGGATATTTCGACTTGTTTCGCCACTTCCGTTTCGGGGCCTTCGGCGACGAACACCTCGATCGCGACAGTGTCGCCCGCGAGGCGCTGCGACTGATTCGCCGCCACGTTGCCGCCGACCATCCCGCCGAACAAGTTTGGATCATCGGAGACACGCCGCTCGACGTGCAGTGCGCCCGCGCCATCGGGGCCAAAGCGGTCGCGGTCGCCACGGGCGTCCATTCCCTCGATGATCTCGCGGCGAGCAAGCCGGACCACCTCGCGGCCGATCTCGGCAATGTCGCCGAGCTGATGGCGATGTGGTCCGCCGCGTGAACGACCGGCCGGCTCGGCGTGTTGGTTCGCAATAGATGATGTAGGGTGGGTCGAACGAAAGTGAGGCCCACCAGACAACCGCATCCCGCCCGGTAAGCCAAACTCCGATCGGCCAGCCCAACATGAAATCGACCAACATGAAACCATCCGCCATGATACGTCCATGTTAGTCGTCAATTCCCGAATCGCGATTCCCGACCAAGAGCTGTCGTTCACGTATGCGCGTAGCAGTGGCCCCGGCGGACAAAACGTCAACAAGGTAAACAGCAAGGCCGTGCTGCGGTGGAGTCTGGTCGCCAACACGAGCGTGCCCGAAGACGTGCGCACGCGATTCTCCGCAAAGTACCGCAGCCGCATCACGGTCGACGGCGAAATCGTCATCTCCAGCGAGCGCTATCGCGACCAGGGCCGAAACACCGCCGATTGTCTCGACAAATTGCGGGCAATGCTCGAAGCGGTCGCCACGCCGCCAAAAAAACGCCGCCCCACAAAGCCCAGCCGAGCGTCGCGCGAGCGGCGTTTGAAATCCAAGACCGAACAATCCGAAAAGAAAAAAGGCCGCCAGCGGAAATCGTGGGATTGACCGGCCCGCGTTCCGCCGCGGCGAGCGCGCCGAGAACCATCGTCGGCCTTTCTGCCTACATTGGAGTCGACATTTTTCAGCTCCTATTTCTCCGGCCCTCCATTGAGGCCCCGAATTTTCTCTTCGACCAGAATCGTTTTGTCCGATTTCAGCAACGCGATGAAGCGATACTCGGCTGAAAGGTCGCCGTCGCCGCCGCTTTGGTAGTGCCATTCGTCGTGACGCCCCGGCGGGAATCGGCAGGCGGTAGAAATCTCGGCACTCCGAATTCCCATCAGCGCAACAAAAAAACCCGCACGAGCTGGCTGACTCGTGCGGGCCTTTTGTCTTTGTATCTGGTAGCCGCTCGACCCTTGCGGGAAAAGCGATCCTCAAGTGCCCAACGTAAGGACTGTCTCCACAGTTTATGGACCTTACCGGGTTGCCCCGGAAAAGGTCGATCATCCTTAGAAAGGAGGTGATCCAGCCGCAGGTTCCCCTACGGCTACCTTGT
>JBBDYI010000252.1:0-17493 GCA_040901705.1 Pirellulales bacterium
AAGCCTCATCGCAATGGCCGCCTAACCTAAACCAGTTTCTCGGAAAGTGCAGGCCGTTTCAAACGCTGCCGTAATTGAGACGCTTTACTCGACTTGGGACGGAACGGACACCATCTCGCCTTTCGATTTCGGTAGCTTACGAGGGCAGTATTACGCACAGACTTTCGAGGCACTGCCGGGGCTAGCGATGGAGCTAACTTTTGCAATGCGGGACCGCAGGAATATTGGGGAGATTGATGCCGGCTACCCGATGCGGTTCAGAGTCCTGTTGGCCGAGACCATCGGAAGCGCATCGGACCCTGACTTAAGCACGATCATTTTTGAGAGTTCTGCTTTGTCGCTTCCCGACGGATCTAATTGGACCACTTTCACGGTCAACCTTGGCGGAATCGACCTCATGGACGGAAGCACATATGCATGGGTTCTAGACGCCTATTCAGATTTTGTCCTTGGCATGGATGGTGGAGCAGCAAGTGTCGCGTATATTGCGGAACCGCAGGCTGGCGGACATGCGATGTTTCTGAATGCGGACAACGATGGCCACCCACGTTCTACGCACTTCGCCAATGGTGTTTGGGCCGACCAACCAGGTTCAATGGCATTCGAGCTTACGTTTGACGAATCACATGTAGATCAACCACTGCCGCAGCCACCGACCTTGCCGCCGCCCTTGGACGATATACCCGAACCCGCTTCGGTCATCGTTTGGGCGCTTCTCGTTGTTGTTGGCACTGGCTTAGCGTGGCGACAAACTCGGCGTTCGGATCGTCGCAACTGTTAGGTTAATGGTCGCGGGCTACAAGCTTTAGAGTCGAACGCCAGATCTCGCAGCATGTCCGCCGGGTGCATCGGAGCAGCCCCGATGATAGCGGATACAAACGTACTTGCAGAAATTCGTCAACAATGGTCTGCGGTCAAGCGGCTATGCGACGATGGGGCTCGTGTTGTTTTTGTCGAGGGCGTTCAATTTTGCGAAGAAGGGCGGCCGAGTGAATCATTTAATCTTCCATTCGTGCTCGCCTTCGCGGTTTTGGATCAAGTTTTATGTGAATTGCGAGATCAGGGTGTTTTTAGTTGCCCGTCAAAGGCACTGCTAGGTACGAAGATGGATAAGTCGAAGTCAGCGTTGCCATGGCAGGACTACGCATTGGTCGAGCAGGCCAAAGTCGACCGCAATAGAATCGCCCACGACGGCGTTCTCTTTTCAAAAGCGGATTGCTTGAAGTACGTTGGCGCAGTAGAAGCCGAACTTAAGGCGTGGGGCATTGTCTGACGTCAGGAATCGCGGTGCAACTGCAACTGGCGATGGTCCCGGCGTCACGCCTGTTGTGGCACCGTCTCCTGACCGTGCCACGAAGCCGACCGAAGGTCTCCACGGAGTTGCCGACGGACGTCGACACTCAACTTACCGCGCAGCGTGAGGTAATCTATCCAGCATGGAACGCTATCGCACCCACCCCGAATCGCCGGTCTACTTTTTGACGTACTCGATCGTCGAGTGCCTGCCCATTTTTGTCGACGAGCAGACGTGCGGGATCGCTAACGATAGCCTTTCGTTCTGTCGCCGCAACACGAGCCGGTCCGTCAACGCGTTCGGCAAGTGCATGCCACCGCCATGTTCGGGCGCGTCGCGTTCGTTGGGCGGTCGGTCTGCGGGACGAGCTAGGAATGGGGGTCGCGGCTTTGATCGAGAAGCCGGCGGCGGGCGCGGCGAGCGGTCGGACGTCGGTTCAGCTTATGTTGCCAACGATCGAACGATCGAACGATAGAACGTGCTGACGGAAACTCCCGCGCGATCGCAGAATTGGCCGACCGTCTCCGACAAACGATCGAACTCCCACAGTCGCTGCTTCCAAGCCGCCTGCCTAGACCGTTCCGAACCAACACCCATCACTGCTTCCAACGCCAGAATACGAAAGCCTCATCAATAACCTGCCGCGCCGGACAGCATCAAGAATCTCCGGCCTCCAGCCTGTTCTGCTCTGGCCGCCAACGGCCACAGGGATAGAATGGAGCGGCCTCATCGCTCCCCCACGAAAGGACCGCCGCCGTGCCGGACACTGCAACTTCCGATCGCCAGGCCTCCGATCGTCACGTCGTCAGCCGTGCCGCGGACGGCGCGTCCACCGCTGGCGATTTTTCCATCGATTTGCGCGACCGGTCGCTGGCCGCGTTGTTCGCCTGGCTGCTGCCCGGTGCGGGACATGCCTATCAGCGCCGCTGGGGCAAAAGCATCCTGTTCTTTACTTGCGTCATGGGCACGTTCCTGTTCGGCATGTACCTGGGCAGCGGCAAGGTGGTCTACGCGGCGTGGGGCAAAACGTCCGACGAGCGGCGGCTGCCCTACCTGTTGCAAGTCGGCGTCGGCCTGCCCGCCATGCCGGCATTGGTGCAGGCGAATTTCGCGTCGCGGCCGTTCGGTTCGTTCATGGCGCCGCCGAAATTCCCCGGGCCGAACGAACCGCGCTTCGTCGCTCGCGATTTGCCCAACGGAGACGTGGAATATTACAAAGACGAACTGGCCTATTGGAGTCTGGTGATCGACGACTTCGAGTTGGGTACGGTGTATACGATGATCGCCGGGCTGTTGAACGTGTTGGCGATTTACGACGCTTGGGCGGGGCCGGTGATGACCCTCCCCGACGAGCGCCGCAAGCGCAAGAAGGACGGCGACGATGCCAAGGATGAGAATGCCGAGGACGGCGGCGGACAAACCGGCAAGCAACCGCCGGCGTCGTAGCGAGTATTCATTACGGCCTAATCAAAACGCCGCCAACACAATTCCGCTCGCCGCCTCGACCCCACGCGAAAGCTCCCGCCATGTTCGAAACGACGTTTGCCTTGATGTTGCCGATCGCCATGTCGCCGGCCAAGCTCTGGCACCTCGTCCCGCTGCTCACCGCGGTCAGCCTCGTCTACGCGGCCACGCGGCACGAATTGCTCGCCCCCATCGCCATACACGCCGTCCGCTTCGCCATCTGGATCGCCGTGTTCATGGCCATCGTGTTCGGCGTGATCCAACTCATCGAGTGGTTCATGTAGGCGCATGGGACGAGAAAAGCATTCGCACGGTTCTCTAATCCCCGTCGCACCGCGAGTTACCTTTATGCACCGCACGATCGCCAAAACGGCGTTGATCCCGCTTTTCGCCCTCGGAATCGCCTTTTCTATGCTCGGATCATCGCCAGCCGCCGAACCACCTGCCGAACCGCCGACGGACGACGCGCAATTGCTCTATCGCCAGGCGCTCGCCCATGCCAACAAAGGCGAGAGCGCGGCCGCGGTCAAGCTGCTCGACCGTGTAATCGCCGCGGACGAAAACAACGCCCAGGCATTCTACATTCGCGGCCGCGAGCGATTTCGCACCGGCGACGTCGACGGTTCGATCGCCGATTTCGATCGCACGGCCGCGCTCGAACCGAAGCGGGAACGCGAATTGTGGGAACGCGGGCTGTCGCACTATTACGCCGGCCGGTTCGACGACGGCGCGAAGCAATTCGAGCAGTATCAGACGTACTACGACAACGACGTCGAGAACTCGGTGTGGCGATATGCGTGCGTCGCCCGCAAGCACGGCGTCGAAAAGGCGCTGGCGACGCTGCTGCCGATCGAGAACGACCGCCGCGTGCCGTTCATGGAAATCTACGCCATGTTCCAGGGCAAGACGACGCCCGAGGCGGTCCTCGCGGCGGCCAACTCCGGCGAGGCCAGCGACGAGGACCGCAAAGAGCGGCTGTTCTATTCGCACCTCTACATCGGCCTGTGGTACGAAGCGACCGGCAAGGCCGACAAGGCGAAGGAGCATCTCGCCATCGCCGACGAGAAGTACAAGATCGGCCACTACATGTGGGACGTGGCCCACGTTCACGTGGCGCAGTTGAAGAAAGCCGCCGGCAAGACTTCCGAGAAGGCCGCGGAGAAGAAAGAATAGTGCAGCGGCCCTCGAAGCCATCGCGCCGCCGCGGTTCGCTGCCCGGACATATTCTCAATTCGCCACGGACGACCGCTTTGTGACCGTCTTATCCGCCGACGCCATTTGGGCCGCGATGAGTTTCGACCGCGACTTGGTCATCGTGGCCGTGGCGTGGTATTTCGTGTTCGTCATGTCGACCGTGCTGCACGAGGCGGCCCATGCCCTGGCGGCCTGGAAACTCGGCGATCCGACGGCCTACGAAGGCGGGCAAGTGTCGATCAACCCGCTGCCGCACATCGAGCGCGAGCCGATCGGCATGGTCGTCGTGCCGCTGATCAGCCTGTTCATGTACGAAGGACGTTGGCTGATGGGCTGGGCCAGCGCGCCCTACGACGTCCATTGGGCGCTCGCCCATCCAAAGCGGGCGGCGGCGATGGCGATGGCCGGTCCGGCGTCGAATTTCATCCTCGCGGCGCTGGCCGCCTGTGCATTGAAGGTCGGACTCGAGCAAGGCTTCTTCGTCATCCCGAAGGATTTGCGACTATTCGACCCGACAGCGGTGGTCGAAGCGGCCGGGCCCGGTGCGGCGATCGGCGCGGCAAAGCTGCTGAGCATCATGTTCTCGCTCAACTTGATTCTCGGCGTGTTCAACTTGTTGCCGCTGCCGCCGCTCGACGGCAGCGCGATCGTGCCGCTGCTCATCAGCCGCGAAGGAGCGGCGAAGTATCGCCACTACGCGGCCCAGCCGGCGTTTTGGATGATCGGTATGCTGATCGCCTGGAATATCTTTCCCCGCGTGTTCTTTCCCATTTTCATAACCGCCCGCAACGCCATTTACGGGTGAACGCGGCGGTTCGTCGAGCGGTCACGTCGGGCAATCCCATCGGGCGGTTTCGTTCGGCGCAGGGCCGCATTGACGAACGCGAGGTCTCAGCCATGCTCGGCGTCAGAATCACCTGCCGCTCCTGCGGATTCGTCGAGGACGAGTCGGTATCGGAAATGGTCCGCCGCCTCCGCGACGCCGGCACGCTCAAGGCCAAGTCCGAAGCCTCGCCCGAAGTCGTCCGCGAACTGTTCCTCGCCGCGGCCGCGCAGATACCGTGCCCCGATTGCGGCGCGGTCAATCTCACGGCGCGACCGGCCGAACCGCTCTGCGACGAGGATTGGGGCCAGGCCCGCGCCTGCGAAGCGTGCCACAAGCCGATTCCGCCGGAACGTCTGGAATTCCTACCCGACGCCCGGCTATGCGCCGCGTGTCAACAAAAAGACGAGCGCGGCGAACTGGCCGACGAACGCGAGTTTTGCCCGCGCTGCGGCGCTGTGATGCAACTCGTCAGCGGAAGCGGACGCGGCGTCTCACGCTATTCGATGCGATGTCCAGCCTGTCGCCGCTAATCGCCGCTCCGCAAAAACCTCGCCCGATTCTTCTCTCTACAGTGGCCACAGAGAGCAGGCGACGAATTCAACGATATCTATCTCTTGCGTGATCCCGATCTTGAATCGCGTCGCTCGATCCGGCTCGTACATTTCCTCCGTGTCTCCTCCTCCGTGTCTCCGTGCCTCCGTGTTTCAATATGCAGTTTGGTCGTGGCCACGGGCCACTCTGTCTCCTCCGTGTCCTCTGTGGTGACAAGAACAACGAGCGTCGCGGCTATTTGTCGGCTATTTGTCCTTGCCCAACTCGCGAATGTAGATGTTCTTGAACCACAGCGTATTGCCGTGGTTTTGCAGTTCGATCTGGCCCGTCGGATAGATCGGTTTGTCGCGCTCCCAGTAGTTTTCCATCACCACTTCGTCGACGACCTTTTTGCCGTTGAGTTTGACGGTCACCTTGTCGCCGACCATTTTGATGTAAAACGAGTTCCACTCGCCGACCGGCTTGTCGGCCGCCTCGCTCGGCTTCGACGGATGCTTCTGGTTGTTGTACAAACCGCCGGAACCGACCGGGTTCTTGGCCGGATCCCAAATCTGCACTTGCGGACTGCCGCGGAGGTAAATCCCGCTGTCGCCGTCGGGCAGAATCTTCCAGTCGACGTACATCTCGAAGTCGCCGTAGTCCTTGTCGGTACACAGGCTTTGGCCGCCGCCGTCGAACACCAGCGCGCCGTCTGCGACTTTCCAGTGCGCTCGCATGAACTCGTCGGCCTTTTTTTGGCCGGCCGCCAGTTCGTCCTTCGACATCTTCGCGCGTCCCGGAGGCCCCTTGTCGGGCGAGACCAGGCCCTTCCAGCCGGTCAGATCCTTGCCGTTGAACAGCGCCGTGAAACCGTCCGGCGGCGTGTTGTCGGCCGCCGTGGCCAGGGGGGCGAACAGCAGCGTGCCACAGAAAAACATCGCGGTTGCAATCGTCGTGCGTTGCATGGGTCTCGGCCTCGGTGGGAAAACTGGACTTGGAGAGTAGCGAAGTAAGAGCCTATCTCAGAACCGAATTCTGTAGGAGGCGAATCCTTTCGCCGAAGCACTGTCGAGCGATTTATTCGGCGAAAGGATTCGCCTCCTACAGTTTCGGGATAAGCACCAAATGCCGTGGAGCGGGCGAACAAACCGCGTCACGGCTGCGATCAAGTCCTGTACTAACCCGCCGCGGCCGCGATTGCAAGTGCCGGCCTTACTTGGGTCTACTTGGGCCGATCGCCCTGTGGGTTGTCTCGCTGAAGAAACGCCGGGTCTCGAAATGGCTTGTGCTGACGATAACCTTCGAGCCGCATCTTGGCCGCCGCCGCAAGAGCGTCGTCCTTGGCTTCGACCGCGGCGGCCACGGCGAGATAGGCCGTGGCGATGGCGTCATCGAATCGTCCCGCTTCGGCATAGGCGGCGGCCAGGATGTCGAGGCTTTTGACCAACTTATCGCCGACGATGGTGCGCACCCGCTCGGCAAGCGCGACGGCTCGTTCGCCATTGCGGAGCTTGTCGTCGGGATCGGTCGCCATTTGCCAGGCGAGCCGCGCTGTCGCCATCAGCGATTCCGGCTCGTCGGACTCTGCCAGCAGCTTGTCGGCTTCGTCGAGTCGCCGTTGGTACATGAGGATTTGAGCCAGATTGGCCCGCACGACGCCAAACCGCGGTTCGATTCGCAGGGCATTGCGATAACTTGCTTCCGCTTCGCCGTACTCTTTGAGCTGCAATTGTGCGTCCGCCAACGTAGCGTGCGTCCGCGGATCGCCAGACTCAATCGACAGCGCCTCGCCAAGCCGCACCTTGGCGTCGGCAAACTTGCCCATTTCCACCAGCAACCCGCCTTCATTCCGCCAGAACGTGGCGTTGCGAGGCTCGATGCGCCGCGCCGCGACGAACATTTCCAACGCCAACTGCGGCTCCTTCTTCTGCAAATAAAGCAGCCCCAGCCGATGGCTCGCTTCGGCGTAGGTCGGATCTTGGGCAATCGCACCGCGAAGCTCCTTTTCCGCCTCGTCCAGCCGATCCAGCTTCATCAACGCGCCGCCGACAAGCGTCCGCGCCTGAACGGCGATTTTGCTTTCACCCCTCAGCGTGGCGTATTTGACCGCGCTGCGATAAAGCTTCAGCGCCTCATCGAACTGCCCTGTCCGCTCGTAGAGTTCGCCCATGTTGTTGTAGGTGATCGCGGCGGCCGGATCGAGACGCCGGCAACGTTCGTACAAGTCGAGCGCCGTTTCGAGTTGCTCGCGCGCCGCCGCGCCGGCGGCGGCGCGAAACAGCGCTTCGGGATCGTCGGGAACTTGCGTGACGGCCGCGTTCGCCCAATACGCCGCGTCACCGCGTTTGCCGGCCCATTCGAACACCTTCGACAGGTTCCGCATCGCCTCGCCGTGTTTGCGGCTGTCGATGCGGGCAATGACCGTGTCGCCGACTCGCTTTTTCACTTCGGCGGTCCATGCGCCGCTGTCGCGGACAACGCCTTTCTTGAGCATTTCGTCGACGATCGCCTGGGAGAGAATCTGGTTGCCTCCGGGCGACGGGTGAACGTGGTCCATAAACCATTCGCGGCCGGCGATGCTCTGGGGCGACAATTCGGCAATGAGCTTGGCAAAGTCGATGACGTCGGCTTTTCTATTTGCCGCTACGTCGCTTATGACGTCGGAAATCTCGTGGACCGCGCGCAACGGACAAACGTCCTCGTCGAGCGCACGTTGATACGCCAGTTTGGCGTCGGAGAATTCGTTGAGTTGGTCGAGAACTTGACCACGAAAGTAGTGTCCGTCGGCGTAGCGTGGATCAATGGCGATGGCGCGATCGATGGCGTCCAGAGAGCGTTTCAACTCCTCAAAAATCGCCCTAGCGCCTTGTTCGGCAACGGAGATGCCGTCGTCGGATTTGTCGCCACCGGATTTACTCGCACGTGACTTGTCGATCGCCTTGCCGCCGTTGACGTTGGTGTCGCCCTCATCTTTGACGATTTTTTTTTCGGAATTCGGCGAAGCCTTGGAATCGGGCTGCTGTTTGGGTTTGGGCTGCGCTGTTTCTTCGGCGTTGGACTTCGCCGCTTTTTCCGGCCGCGTCTTCGCCTTGGATTTGCTTTCGGTATTCGCCTTGGAGACGACGGCCGCGAGTTTCATCGCCGCATCGAGCTTCGACTTGGCATCGTCGTAGGCCTCGCGATACTCGGCAAGTTTCTTGTCGTCCGAAGCCACGTCGGCCGCATGTTCGCTCTTGAACGGCGAGCAGTTGCGCAGATTCGACGCCGGCTGCACGAGCAGCACTTCCGCGCCGTTGGCCCGCGCCGTGTCGATCATCCGCGACAAGTTAAACCGAAAGTGCGCGACGATCTGCTTGCGCTCTTCGTCGTTGCGCGTGTAATCGACCGGCCCGACCGAGCGATCGAGCCGCGTCTTCACGTCTTCGTCGAGCACGTCGCGCTCGGCGTCGTCCGGCTCGCCGCGTGCCGCCTGCACCGCCCAGTGCGCGGCGGCGTACACCCGCGTGCGGCTGGCCAGCGATCCCAAACCGCGAATCATTGGCGGCGTTTCAATCACCGTATGATACGTCCGCGCTTCGAGAAACTCGTTCTGGCTGCCGTAGAAGATGAATAGGTCCGGCTCGTAGCGGCAGGCCTCTTCGACGAGGATCGCTTCGCGGTAGCTGGCATAGCTGATGCCGCCGCAGTTGATCACTTCCCACTCGTGCGAAGAATCGGCCGCCGGCAAGTACTTCCGCAAGAATCCGCAGAACGAAGTCGCGTCGTCATAAGGCCGGCCGAACGTCGTCGATCCGCCGAGGCAAAAGATGCGGTACGTACCATCCGGCTTGTCGCGCAGGAATCGCTGGGCGTTGAACGCCTTGCGTTTGTTGTCCGCCGTCACCATCCAGACCTTGCCGTCGTCGCCCGTCGTTTCCACGAACAGCGGCGAGAGCGAGGAAAAACCGACGTAAGGATCCTCCGTGGCGATCACCGGACGAACGCCGAACAGCCACAGCCCGCCCTCGATCATCGACATCGCCACGACCGTCGAGACGGCCGCGAACGCCAGCTTCTTTCGCCAGGATAGCCGCGCCCTCGGACCGCCCGCGCCGCGGCGGTCGCGGCGCGATTTGCGTGAACGGTCATCGTCGCCAGACACAGCGGCGTCGTTTGCCGCCGGGGAATGATCGGACTTGTCGCGAGCCTGTTTTTTTCGCGTCATCGTGATCGATTGCGACGCACGCCGCGGCCATAGCGACCGCAAGGAAACGTCGGTGTGCGAAGGCCAAAAGCGGCACACATTCGAGCAGCCAACGCACTTGCGGGACCGATTTCGAACAAATCGGTCCTGCGGTGTCGTCGGAAACCGGCGGCGGTCCGCTCGCGGAGCTACCTTTGGTCGTCGCGGAGTTTGCTTGCCCGCTAGATTGGCCCTGGCCCACCCGGCCGGCGATGTCTCTGAACGACATCGCCCAACCGACTCTCTTAAGCATAAGGCAACGCCCGCCGCCGGGCAACGAAGGAATTACGGCATCGCCCATAGCAACGGCGCCTCACGCCGGCCTCATGCCTCCAGCCGCAACCGGGCTTCCTCGGCCCACGGACTGTCCGGCGCAAGTTCCGCGAACCGTCGCCAATGGCCCAACGCTTCCTCGCCGCGGCCAAGTTCGTCCAGCGTGCGGGCCAAATGGTAATGTGCGTCGGCATAATCCATGTGGCATTCCAGCGCTCCGGCCAGCGCCGCCGCAGCCAATTCCAATTGCCCGGATTCGGCCAGCACGCAACCCAGATTCGCCCGCGCTTCGACAAAATCCTCGTCCAACTCGACGGCCATGTAATACCGCTCGCGGGCGGCCGGCAAATCACCCAATCGATACAGCAATTCCGCGAGCGAAAAGCAGACTTCGGCGCTCGGACCGCCGGCCATGATCGCCGCCCGACAGGCTTCGGCGGCGGCCGCCAGTTCGCCCTGTTCCTCAAGTTCCGCGGCCGCGGCCAGCAATTCATCCGCCGTCGCCACCGGAGCATCCGCGTGAAACGCCGCCGGCGAAAGCACGCTCGGCACACTCCCGTGCTCGGCAGTCAGTCCGCCAACTTCGCGATCATCGCCGTAAATTTCGCCGTGAATGTTGCCGTCCGTATTTTTGCCGACCGAATCGAAGTCGATGCGATATTGCCCCGCCGTGTCGACCAACCCTTCGCCTTGCCGCAACAACAATTGCCGCCCGGAAACGACCAGCGGCAGTTCGCCCAACGGACAAGCCACATCGGGAAATCGCTGGGCCAGCATCAACGTCGACCGCACGATCGCTTTTGCCGATACACCGGCCGCCACCAGCGCCGCCAATCGCCGGGCCGCCGTCACCTGCGTGAAATCGAAATACGCCAGCTTCCGCACGCTGCACGCCGGCGTGAGCAGTCCGCGGCGCTGCCACGACCGCACATGCGAAAGCGGAACATCGAGCAAGCTGGCCAGCATCGCCGGCGTATACAGCTGCCGCACGTCGGGCGTCGTATCGACCAACCCGATACGTTCCCACAGCGCAGATTCGGCGATCAACTCGGCCGTGCCTTGACGGACGAGCCGCCGCGTCGATTCGTCGAGTGCGACCAACGGCGAAGCAGCCGCATCGCGCGGCCAAAGTTCGTCGCCCACCACGACCAGCGTAGCGGTCTCGTCGCCGGATTTGACCAGCCGGGCGTCGTGTGCGGAGAGCAACCGCCGAAAATCGCGCGGCGACATGCCGGACAGCCGCCCGACGACAACGATCCGCCGCCCGACCAGCCAATCGCAATCCGCCGCCGTCGCCGGCAGCGTCGAAGTGGACGCCGAAGTGGACACCGAAGTAAAAATCGTGGAAGTCATGCCGGACATTTTAGCCCATCGCCACCCGCCGGATTAGTCCATGCGGATCGTAAACGACTTTTCCGGCCGCAACGGTCGCCACGACGTCGCCGCGACTGTGGAAAACTTGTTCGATCGCGCCGGCATTGCGGCCAAGTTCGCCGCCGCCCAGGCAACCGTCGAGCCAGACCGCAACCAGATCGGCCGTTTTTCCAACCTCGATCGAACCGCATTCATCGCCGCGCATCAACGCGGCCGCGCCCACCGTCGTCCCCATCGCCAGAATCCGTTCGAGCGGGATCGCGGGAAACTGCTCGGCCACGTAGCGCAGTTCGGCCAGCACGCTCAAATCCGGGTTCGACGCCCGGCTGTCGGTGCCGATGGCGACTGGAATATCTCGCCGCAACAGTTCGGCAAGCGGATACGGTTCGTGCCCGAAGTAAGCATGCGTTCGTGGGCAGTAAACGACGTACATCGGCTGATCGGCGGCAGCGAGAAAATCCATCGCCTCGGCGTCGAGATAATTCCCGTGGACGACGAGCGTCGTGGCTTTCGTCGGTGAACAATTCACGCCGCCCGCCATCGCCCGCAGGAAGTCGACCGGTTTCTTTCCGCCGAATACCTTTCCGCCGAAAACGTCGTCGCGCCAAACTCCAAAGCCAACGAGCATGTCGCGTATCGCTCCAGTCGCCGTGGCGAGCAGTTCCAGTTCCTCGCGGGACTCAGCGACGTGCATCGCCAGCGGCAAATCGGCCATCCGCCGCACGACGTCGAAGTGTACGCTATACGGAGCGTGCGGACTGACGCCGGTTCGCCAGCGCACGTTCGGCGGCGGCACACGATCGACATGCTGCCGAGCCGACGCACACAGTTCGTCAACGCGATCCGCGGCCAGACCAATCAACTCCAAATAGACATTCACCGCCAGCGGCACGCTTTCGATCGCGTCCGGCGACCAGTCGCGCTGCGCGATTTCGCCGATCGCCGTCACGCCGTAGCGAGCCGACTCGCCCATTCCCGCCCGCACGGCAACGTCGGCATCGCGGCCCGCCCGTCGCCGCTCGGCGGCAACCAGCGGAACCCATCCGCAAAAATCGATGCCGCAATGCCCCAGCGGCGCTGCCAAATCGCTGAATTCGAGATGCGTATGCGCGTTGACGAATCCCGGCAGCAGGGCCACGTCGCCCAAGTCGATGAGATCGCCCGTCGCAACGTCGGCATCGGCCAATCTCGCCACGCCGGCGATCTTGCCATCGCGAATCGTCACCACGCCCCCTTCGATCGGTGCAGCGGCGACGGGAATCACCCAGCGAGCGCGGAGGGCATAGCAGGCCGGATTCATGATTCGCCTTTTCGCGGCTGGAACCGGCTCACCGGCGGACGAGGTTTGAAATCAGCTTTGCATCTCCAACCAGCGGCTCTCGGCGGCGTCAAGCTCCGCAGACAGCGCCGCCACTTCGTCGTGAAGTTCTTGCGCTACGGCGGCGTCGGTGGCTTGCATCAGTTGGCCGTGCCGCGATTTCTTCTGCTCGTCGAGCTTGGCGATCTTCCGCTCCAGCGCCGAAACTTCTTTCTTCCACTCGCGCTGCCGCTGGGCCTCCGATTTCGATTCGTCCGCCGCCGTTGTCGCCGCAGATTTGATCGCTTTCGGCGTGCCGCGCGTTTGCGCCGCATGTTCACGGGCACCGTCGGAAATCTCCTTGCCCACGCGATACACGTATCCGTCGTAGTCGCCGGGATAATTCGCCACGCGGCCGTCGCGAACCTCCACCACGCCGGTCGCTACACGGTGCATGAAGTGCCGGTCGTGGCTCGTAAACACGATCGTACCCTCGAACTCGACCAGCGCCTCGGCCAGCGCGTCGACCGTTTCCACGTCGAGATGGTTGCCCGGCTCGTCGAGCACCAGCACGTTGTGCCGCGCGAGCAGCAACCCGGCCAGCACGAGCCGCGCCCGTTCGCCGCCGCTGAGCACGGCGATCCGCTTTTCGACGTGTTCGCCGCGGAACAGAAAGCTGCCGGCCACGTCGAGAATCGTCTGCGGCTTCGTCTCGGCGGTGGCCCGGTGACGAAGATACTCAAACGCCGTCCAGTCGTCCGGCAGCGTCGTGTAAACGTGCTGGGCGTACACGCCGATGTCGCAGCCGTATCCCCACCGCACTTCACCGGCCAGCGGCGGCAGCGAATCCGTCAGCGTCCGCAGAAACGTCGTCTTGCCCTGGCCGTTGTCGCCGACGATCGCGATCCGGCTGCCGTGTTCCAGATCAACGTCAACGCCGCTGGCCACCGTGTGATCCGCATAGCCGATCGACACGCCCACGCAGCGGACCGCCGTTCCTTTGCGTGGCTCGACGGCCGGCAGGCGAATCCGCACCGTGCTTTCCGCCCCTTCGACCTCGATCATCTCCAGCCGTTCGAGTTGCTTGGCCTTGCTGCGGGCTTGCGACGCCGTGCTCGCCCGCGCGCGGTTCTTGTCGATGAACGTCTCGAGCTGCTTGCGTTTGCTGGCGATCGTGGCGTTGACGCGCAGATCGTGCTCGCGGCGCTCCGCCTGATTCGCGATGTACGCTTCGACGTCGCCGGGATACATCGTCAGTTGTCCGCGGGCAAGCTCCAGCGTTTGCGTACACGTGGACTTGAGAAACGCCCGATCGTGCGACACCACCAGGCACGCGCTGCGAAACTCGTTCAAAAACCGTTCCAGCAGCAACTGCGTCCGCAGGTCGAGAAAGTTCGTCGGTTCGTCGAGCAGCAGCAAATTCGGATCGTGCAACAACAGCGCCGCCAGCTTGACCCGCGTCTGCCAGCCGCCGGAGAACTCGCTCAGCGGTCGGCCCAGCGCCGCATCGGGAAACTCGAACCGCCACGCCACTTCGCCACACCGCCAGTCCGGCTGACCGCTGTCGCGCATCAAAAACTGCATCACTGTCTCGCCGGGCAAGAACGGATCGTGCTGCCGCAGATACCCCAGCCGCAGCCGGTTGTGCCGAAACAGATCGCCGGCGTCGAGTTCTTCGTCACCCAGCAAAACCCGGCACAGCGTCGACTTGCCGGACCCGTTGCGGCCGATCAAGCCAACCTTGTCGGTGTCGGTGATCGTGAAACCAGCGCCGTCGAGCAATTGCTGTGCGCCGTACCGCTTGTGGGCGTCGCGAAGTTGGAGCAGAACGGTCATGGGCGTCGTATATCGGCTGGCTGATTCGAGTGGAATCGTGGATTCTACGCAGCGGTGCGACGACTCGATAGGCGAAACGACCGCCCGCCGTGTCGAATGTTGTCGTGCGACGCGACACGGTGCTATACTCGGCGGCGACCGACGAAAACTCGCAAGCCGCCACCGGATGCGGAACGAACAGCCACCCACAACGGGCGAGACCACGACAATGCGTTATGCAACTCAGGACTTCATTCGATTGTGCCGTCGCACGGTTCGGGCAATGTGGGCCGCCGCGCTGGCGTGGGGAATTGTCATGACGATCGGACAGTCTACTGGTTTTGCCGCCGACACATTTCCCGCCGCCGCCGACTTGCCCGCGCACAAAGAACTTCCCGATCCGCTGGTCATGCTCGACGGCGAGCGGATCACGACGCGCGACGGCTGGCAACAGCGCCGCCGGCCGGAATTGCTCAAGCTGTTCCAGCACTACATGTACGGCTACTTTCCCGCCGCCGAAACCAAAGTTGTCGGCCACGTCGACGTCGAGGACAAAAACTACTTCGGTGGCAAGGCCACCAAACGCCAAGTCACGCTCACCCTCGGCGACGGGTCGCTGCCGAAGATCCACCTGCTGGTCATCGTTCCAAATCGCCGCCAAGGGCCTGCCCCGGTGTTCGTGGGCATCAACTTTTGCGGCAACTTCGCGGTCCTTGACGACAAGGAAATCCCGCTCACCGACGCCTGGGTCTACGACAGTTGCGCCGGCGGCAAGGACAATCGCCCGACCGAAGCCTCGCGCGGCGGACAGGCCGACATGTGGGCGGTCGAACAAACCATCGACCGCGGCTACGCCGTCGCGCTGTTCCACACAGCCGATATCGATCCCGACAAGCCCGACTTCACCGACGGCATCCACCCGCACTTCGTCAAAGCCGGCCAGACCGAGCGCGGCGATCACGACTGGGGCACGATCGCCGCCTGGGCGTGGGGAATTCACCGCGCGGTCGACTACATCGTCACCGACAAAGAAATCGATGCCAAGCGGATCGCTGTCGTGGGCCATTCGCGCAACGGCAAGACGGCGCTGCTGGCCGGTGCGTTCGACGAGCGGATCGCGTTGGCGATTCCGCTGCAAGCCGGCTGCGGCGGCACCGCACCCAGCCGCGGCACGGTCGGCGAATCGGTCAAGCGAATCAACACCAGCTTTCCGCACTGGTTCTGCGACGAGTTCAAGAAGTTCAACGACCACCCGGAAAAGCTGCCGTTCGATCAGCATTGCCTCGTCGCCCTGATGGCGCCGCGGCCCGTGCTATTGGCCAACGCCGTCGAGGACACCTGGGCGAACCCAGCCGGCCAATTCGAGGTTCTGCAAGCCGCCCGGCCGGTCTACAAGCTGTTCGATGCCGACGACCTCGGCGACGCCAAGATGCCGCCGCCCGGCAAGCTGATCGACGGCAAGCTCGGCTACTACATCCGCGCCGGAAAGCACTCCATGACCAAAGGCGATTGGAACGTATTCTGCGACTACGCGGATAAACACTTCGGCAAGCCGACGCAGTGAATTTCGTAGGGTGGGTCGAACGAAGGTGAGGCCCACCACGCCACGCGATTTGGTTGACCTAACGCCGTTCGCCCCAACCCCGCGCGCAAGCGGCAAGACTCGGCGAACTCTACCGGCGCCAATTCGTTAGAGACTCACCAACCGCCAAATCGCCACGCCGCCGTGGCCGAGGATCGAAATCGCCGGGATGAACGTCGCCATTAGCACACGGTTAACCGCCAGCGGCCGCAATTGTCCCATTTCGTCGATCTGCGGCCGGCACGGCAAATGGGCCAGCAGCGTGGCGTCGCCGGGGTTGGCCGGATCGTACAGCAGCGGCTGTTGCTCGTCCGCCAGCGTTTCCACCAAATGGGTCGACGCCGTCGCCGCATAGATGTTGCCGTCGCTGGCCGGAAACTCGTAATGAAACCTGACGACCGGCCGGTTGTTGATCCGCGTCGACGTCTGCTCTTGATTGACCAGCTTGCCGACCGACGCGACACCCTCGGCGAGCAGCCGACCGACGCGCCGCCCCTGACGAAAACCGATCGTGAAGAAAATCATCCCGACGAGCGGAAAAATTATCACGAACAAGCACCAGATCGGCATCGGGCTGCTCGTGCCGCCCACGATCCGCGAACGGTCGGGATTGCCGGCGGGAAATTCGATTTTCGCGCGGCTACCGACGGCAATGTTGTCGCTCGTCGAATACGATTCGCCGTGCCGCTCGACTCCGTCGACGGTGAACTTGTAGCCGAATTTCCGCACCTTGCGGTCGTTGACCTCGAAGTTAAGCGTCTCGGCGGACGTAACGACGCCGCTGGCCGTTTCCAAATCGCCCAGAAAATACAGCGACTCGAAGTCGGCGTTGGCGGCAAAGACCCAATAAAAGATCATGCCGAAGCCGAAGAAGAACCAGCCGAACTGGTTGAGAAACCCGCCGAACAACAGCCCGATCCGTAGCGACGTCGGCACGTAACGCGGCGGCTCGCTCAGCGCTGGCGGCGGTGAAAACTCTTCGGCGGTCGTTGCGTCCATAATCGTGATTGGCGATGCGCTCGGCTGAACCGCGTCGTCGATTGCGGTCGGCCACGCGAAATCGCCTCGCTAGGTCCGCGGTGAAACGAATCGAGTCTCGGCCTGGGAACTTGCCCAGCCGCAAAAATCAACCGTCGCACGCTTTGCTCTCAGCCGCTTCGACGCGCGTCCGCGGCGTGCCGTCTGCATTGGCGTTCGACCTTCCATGTTCGTAATTGTCGACCTGCGAAAAGTCAACCTCGCCGCCCGCCGCGTCTTCCTCGCTGGGCAGAATCCAAATCTCGCCGAACAAATCGTTCTGATCGGCCCGCACGTGGTGATGCCGCACCAACTCCAGCACGGCCAGGAACATGCCGATCTGTGCCGACTTGATCGCGTCCGCCGGAAACAACTGGCTCAGTGCGATCGCCCCTTCGCTCCGCAACCGCTCGACGATCCGCGACATATAAACGTGAATCGGCGTGTCGTCGTAGATGATGCTCGACGGTCGGGCCGTGTTCGTCTCGCGGATGATCCGGCCGAACGCGCTGACCAGATCCCACAACTCGACTTCCCGCAGCGGCGCTTCCGCCGGGTCGATTCGCTCCGCCGAATCGTCGGCCACGCGGCCAAATCGTTCCTG
>JBBDYI010000253.1:0-17464 GCA_040901705.1 Pirellulales bacterium
CCACTAACCCCTGCCCGCCATGCCCTTCCACCTCCCCAACATCCAGTCTGCCCTGGCCGAGTTCGATCTCGACGGCTGGCTGCTGTACGACTTTCGCGCGAGCAACGTGCTCGCTCGCCGCGTGCTCGATATTCCCGCCGACGCCCACACGTCGCGGCGGCTGGCCTATGCGATCCCTCGCCAGGGCACGCCGCGAAAGCTCGTGCATCGCATCGAGTCCGGGCCGCTCGACCATCTGCCGGGCGACAAGCACGTTTATCTGCGCTGGCAAGAATTCGAGGCCGGTCTGGCGACGCTCGTTAGCGGCATGAAACGCGTGGCGATGGAGTATGTGCCGCGCGGCGCAAATCCGTATGTCTCGCGCGTCGACGCCGGCACGATCGAACTGGTTCGCGAGGCGGGCGTCGACGTCGTCAGTTCCGGCGATCTGATCCAGATGTTCGAGTCGACGTGGGACGCCGCCGCGTGGCAATCGCACCTCGCATCGTCGCGGCTGACCACGGCCGCGTTCGACATGGTATGGCGGCTCGTGGCCGATCGCGTGAGGGGCGGCGGCAGCATTCGCGAGATCGAAGTCCAGCAGGCGATCATGGACTACTTCGCCGCCAATCACCTCGTCACCGACCACCCGCCGATCGTCGGCGTCGGCCCGCACAGCGGCGATCCGCATTACGCGCCGAATAAGGAGAACGAAAACCCGATCCGCGAAGGCGACTTTCTGCTCGTCGATCTATGGGCCAAGCTCGACAAGCCGGGCGCGGTCTTCAGCGACTACACCCGCGTGGCGTTCGTCGGTAGCGAGGTACCCGAAAAGTACGCCAAGATCTTCGCAATCGTCGCGGCCGCCCGCGACGCCGGAATCGAGTGCGTCCGTTCGGCAATGGTGGCCGGCCGCGTGCTGTGTGGTTTTGAAGTCGACGACGCGGTCCGAGCGGTCATCGAAGCGGCCGGCTACGGCGAATACTTCTGCCACCGCACGGGCCACAGCATCGGCCAAGAAACCCACGGCAACGGCGCAAACATGGACAATCTAGAGACCCACGACACCCGCCGCGTGCTGCGGCGAACGTGCTTCTCGATCGAGCCAGGCATCTACCTGACAGAGTTCGGCGTGCGCAGCGAAGTCAACGTATTTGTCGACGCCACGGGAGAGGTTCACGTCACCGGCGAGCCGGCACACAATGGCGTGATACCGATTCCTTAGAATTGCCAGACGATTCCAACCAACACGCGCATTCGCGTTTCGCTTGGCGTTCTCAAATGCAATTCCGTGAAAGTACCCGTCAGACGGAATTAGTTGCGATTCCGACGAAGCTGGACCACGCTGGCGGCAACCACGCCAAGTACCGACCAAACGATGAGCGAAACAGGCTCGGGAATTTCCTCGTCGATGCCACTATCCGGGAGCATGTTATACGCAGAAAAATGCGACAATCCCAAATTTGAATGGCCTGGAAAATCCCACGTAGCTGGAAACACCAGATCGCTTAGCTTAACACCGTCCTTGAAGTACCAGACGAAATCGGCGCCATTCGGTCCGTCGTATTTCGCAAGGATGTATTGGTAAATGTCGGTGTTGGCCGTCGTAGTTCCACCTTCCTGCTTGAACGCGTCAGCATCGGTTGCGGCAGGGAATGGACCTGCAAGCGAGCTTCGGGCATAGGTTCGAATTGTGTCAGCATCGGCATTCGTGCCGCCAGGGATACCGTCTTTGCCAAGGTCTTCTATAACCGCTGTCGTCGTCCCAGTAGCGAAACCAACTAGCGTGTTGATGTAGCTAGCCTCGAGCGCTTCGGACGCCGGCTCGCCAGGGATGATCGAGCCAACGTATTTCGCATGACTCGGATCGAGTAGAATGGAAGCCTGCGCTTGCACGACAAGCAGGCCGAGTGATGCGAAGACAGCAAGGAATGCCGCGGCGAAAAAAGTACGTGTCATTCCAGAAATCCCGTAGATGTTGCGATTTTTACCACTGTTTATTGGTCCCAGCCTCCGCAATGCTGACAAGCAATCGTTGGCGACTCGGCGGAAATGCCGAAAAACGGCATGTTTTAGGTGTTTTTCCTCTGAGAATATTGCCGCAACCTTGTGCTTACCAAGCTCCAAGCGGTATTTACCAATCCGCAACCGCCCCATCGGCATAAAACGACCGTTTGGGCAGTTCCTGCTCGAATGGATGCTTGCGGACCTCGGCTTCGTCGATTTCGATGCCCAGGCCGGGCCGCTCGTTGGGGCGGACCGTGCGGCCTTCTCGCTCGAGTGTGAAGCCTTCGCTCACCACGTCCGCTCGCCACGGGACGTCGGCGTGGACCGTTTCGCAGATGATGTAGCTCGGCGTGGCGAAGCCGAATTCCAGACTCGCCGCCGTGCTCACCGGGCCTTGCGGATTGTGCGGCGCGAGGGCCACGCGGTACGCCTCGGCCATCGCGGCGATGCGGCGGGCTTCGCTCAAACCTCCGCAGTGCGTGATATCCGGCTGTAGCACGCTGCACGCGCGTTTTTCGAGCAGTTCGCGAAAGGCGTGCTGGCTCACCAACCGTTCGCCCGTGGCAATCGGCGTCGAGACCGCGCGTTGCACCTCGGCGATGCCGTCGATCGATTCGGGCCAGCACGGTTCCTCAAAGAAATAGAGTCCATACGGTTCGAGCGCTTTGGCGAACTGCACGCCCATCCGCGGCGACGGCCGGGCGTGGCAATCGACCATCAAATCGATCGTCGGACCGACGGCGTCGCGCATCGCGGCGATGCAGGCGGCGGAATAACGCACCGGCGCCAGTCCCTCGATCGGCGCAGTTTCCGGCACGGCCATGCACTTCATCGCAGTGAAGCCTTCGGCGACGGCTTGAGCGGCGAGATCGGCGAACCGCCCGGCGTCGCTGGGATGCACTTCATAGACCGACTCCATCCGTCCACCGCCCAAGTGGCAATACGTGCGAATCGTGTCGCGGACCGGCCCGCCCCATAGCCGGTGGCAGGGCACGCCGTGAATCTTGCCGAGAATATCCCACAGGGCGATGTCGATGCCGCTGATCGCCGTGCCGCGGACGATGCCGTTGCCGTGCCAGAAATGCTGGCGATACATCGTCTGCCAAAGATGCTCGATCCGCCGCGGGTCTTCGCCGACGATCAGTTGCGCGATGTCCTCGATCGCGCCGACGACCGACCGCGTATGCCATTCCAGCGTCGCCTCGCCCCAGCCCCACAGCCCCGGCTGATCGGTCAGCACCTTGACGAACACCCAATTCCGCATGCGGGCGTTACAAACCAGCGTTTCAACGGCGGTGATCTTCATGGGCGGATGTTCATGGGCCGCGAGATGTGCAATGACAAAACCAGGCGGGCCGGGCGGCGTTGTCGCCAAACAAACTCATCGCCGCTACCACATGTCGGCATTATCGCGGCGACTCATCGTCTTTGCCAGTGTTGGGACGCACGCGCGCCGCCTATGCGACGTGACGCAGCATCTGCCGCTATGGCGATGCCCCGTCGACGGCTTGCATGACGAGGCCGTACAAGCGATCGACCTCCTGCCGCGTTTCCTCGTCGAGCACATACCCGACCGGCCCGCGTACGTGGGCGTTCGTGAAGACGCCTTGCTTGACAAGCAGGTATTTCTCGACGGCCAGGAAGGCGTCCAGGCTGGTCTGGAGCGTGACGAGGGCGCTGATCGGCAACGAGAGTTGGTAGGCGCGGGCTTCGTCGCCGGCGGTTAGTGCCTGCCACAGCGCGACGATGCCGCGAATCAGGTCTGCACCGGGGATCGTGCCGACGATGCCGCGACGGAAGCTGTCGACGAGGGCCATGCCGCCCGTGCCCTCGAACACGCGGGCCGCGCCGCCGGTGGCTTCGCGCAGCGCGGTGAGCCGCGGACCGATCGGCGTCGCTTCGGGCTTGAACAGTATCCGCTGCCCGAACTCGGCAAGCAGCTTAGCGTACAGCGAAATCGGCAGCGGGCGGCCGACGTAGCCGCTGGCGTCTTGGACGATCAGCGGGAGGTCGACGGCGCGGGCGATGGCCGAGAAGTAGCCCAGCGCCGCGGCATCGTCGAGCGCCGTGGCGACGGGTGGAATCGCCATCAACGCGTCGGCCCCGCAGCCTTGGGCGTGGCGGGCCAAGTCGACCGCCAGACGCGTACTTTCCGCACCAACGCTAATCACCACCGAACCGCGGCGGCGAGTGAGCGAGCATGCTGCGGCCGCAAGCTCCCGGCGTTCTTCGGTCGACAGCCGCAGGACTTCGGAGACCATCGCCAGCGCGATGCCGTCCGCGCCGTTGTCGAACAGCCAGTCGATTTCCCGCTCGAGCACGGCGTAGTCGATCGATTCGTCGTCGCGGTACGGCGTTTGGAACACCGGAATCACGCCGGCGGGAGTTTTCGCGGCTGTCGGGGCGTGGGCCATGCAATTGCTTTCGTTCGCTTCAAAGGAGCGGTCGGCGGCGGCAGTCGGCGGCGATGTGGCCGCCCGTTGATAATATGCCGGCGTCCCAAATTCAACCATTCGCTGGCCACGATTGCCGCGGATTGGTGATTTCGGCCGAAACGACCGGCAAGACCGGAAAAAAACGATCCCCGCGGTCGCGAGGCGAATTGTAGGATTGTAAACTAAGGGTCTTACGCTTCCCCGTCCTGCGAAGTACGCGAGTGCGTCATGTCGAGCGTCCTGTCACCTCCGACATCCCTCTGGTGCGCGGACGGTTTGACCGCCAGCATCGACGGGCCGGGGCTACAGCGTTCGTTCTCGCTCGACCGCCCTTTCGCGCTGGTCGGGGCGTCGCCCAAGTGCGACATCGTGGTCCCGATTCTCGAAGCTGCGCCGGTCGCGCTCTATTTACACGTCACCGACGAGGCGATCTTCTGGCTCGATCTGTCCTCGCCCACCGGCCAGTGGCGCAGCGGCGCGTTCGGGGCGAACGGCTGTCTGGTTTGGCGAGGATACCATCTCGCGTTGGAGCGCATTCGCGGCGATAGCGCAATCCATCGCGGCGAGCAATCCGGCGCGAACGCGTCGGTCGACGACCGCCTGGCCGAAGCGCCCGTGTTCGACGTCAGCTTCGGAGATCGGCGACTGGCCCGCGCGAAACTGACGCACGCGCTGACGCTCGTTGGCAAGTCGCCGCGGTGTCGGCTGCGGCTCGACAATCGCCACGTTTCCGACGATCACAGCTTGTTCTACGTTCTCGGTCGCCGCGTGTGGGTCGTCGACCTGCTCGGCCGCGAGGGGACGTTCGTCAACGGACAGCGAGTCGACGCCAGCGAAGTCACGTTGGGCAACGTCGTAACGCTCGGCAAACCGACGCTCACGATGATTCGCTGGCGGCCAGGCAAATCGGCGGCGGCTTTGGTTGACAACGACGCAGACGGCAGTGAGCACGAAGAAATCGAAGTCGCCGAAGAAGGGAATCTCCTCGCCGCCGACACTGCTTTTGTCGACGCTACGATTGCAGACGCTGCGATTACGGACGCCGCGATCGTGGACGTTGACGAGACGCCGAGTGCAGCGATGGATGCACGCATTGACGCGACACCGGCGGCGGAGTCACCATGCACAGAGTCGCCGTGCGCCGAGACATCGTGCGCCGAGACATCGCCCATCGAGCCGCCTGCGTCTTTGTCTCCTGAAATTGAACCGCCGGCTCCGGAATCGTCGGTTGCCGAGCCGCCATCCGAGGTTCTCCCTCCCCACGATTCACTTCCGCCCGCCGACGTCATGGTATCCGCGGAACAAGGCGAGGCGATCGGCACAGAAGAAAACGCCGCGTTGCCGCCGGAAACGCGGCCACCGCGAGACTTCGCGCCACGGCAGGGCGAATCGCCAATGTTACTTCTGCCGCCGCCGGTCCAGGCCGCGGAGAAAAGTGACCTGGGCGACCGAGATCCGATCGACCGCGATTCGGCGGCCGAACCGCTGGCCACGCCGGTGGCCGCCGCGAAATCCCCAGCGACTGGCGACGACGCCCTCGACAATCCTTCGCTCGACCGCTTGATCTTGCGCCATCGCGAGCAGCACCGCCGTCACTTGACGCGAAAATCGCTGGCCCTGGGCGTGCTGATCGCGACCTTCATGGGCGTCATCGCTTGGGCATCCCAGGCAATCGACCTAACTGATCTGGGGCGCGACGCGGTAAGACCTGCCCAGCCGATTCCCGCCCAGCCGGCCCCGGAAGCCGAGCAGGTGCCGCCGCAATAGAAACGCCGTCGATTTGCGGCGGAATCGGCCGCTCGGTAGAATGGACGTTCATGCTTTCGTGCTGCGTCGCGACCATTCGATCCGTCGAACGAGTGGACTTTCGGATCGAAGCTGCCGTCGCGACGTAGTCCCGCCAAGTCCCGCCAATTACGGCCGCGCGTCGGTCGCCTCAAGGAGTTCTTGCCATGCGTCGCGATTGCGGCATGGTTTTCGTTACCGTCGTGGGTGCGGTTCTGCTCGCGGCCAGTTCGATTTCGTCGTCAATTTCGTCGTCGCCTGCGGTCCTGGCCGACGACGATCCGGGCAATACCACCGCGAACGAAGCGGCGGCGGCCCTTCCGCCCGCCGCCGCAGGAACGATCGACTACGCCAAGGACGTCAAGCCGATCCTGTCCAAACACTGCTACGCTTGCCACGGGACCGACAAGCAGGAATCCGGGTTGCGGCTGCACGCCAGGACGCCCGCACTGGCCGGCGGCGACGGCGGCGTGGCCATCAAGCCCGGCGACGTCGCGGCGAGCCCATTGCTCTCTCGCGTTGCGGGCATCGGCGACGACGAGCGGATGCCGCCGCCGGACGAAGGCGATCCACTGTCGGCAAAAGAAGTCGGCGTTCTCCGCGCGTGGATCGAACAAGGAGCGAAATGGCCGGAGGCCACCGATGGCGGCGCGGAGCATACAGCAGCGAAGCACTGGGCGTATCAAGCGCCGGTTCAAGCGGCGCTGCCCGCGGTGCGTGACGCGGCGTGGTCCCGGTCGGCGATCGATCGCTTCGTTCTTGCTCGGCTCGACCAGGAAAACCTGCGGCCATCGGCCGACCTCGACCGCCCTCAGCTGTTGCGCCGCGTGTCGCTCGATCTAGTTGGTCTGCCGCCGACGATCGCCGACGTTGAAGCGTTCGTCGCCGACGAAAGTCCCGATGCTTTCGAGCGGGCCGTCGATCGACTGCTCGCTTCGCCCCGCTACGGCGAGCGCTGGGCCGCCATGTGGCTCGATCTGGCGCGCTATGCCGATACGCAAGGCTACGAAAAAGACAATCGCCGCACGATCTGGCGATATCGCGATTGGGTGATCGACGCCTTCAACCGCAATCTGCCGTTCGACCAGTTCACCATCGAGCAACTCGCCGGCGATCTGTTGCCCGACGCCACGCCGGACCAGATTCTCGCCACGGCGTTTCACCGCAACACGATGACGAACACCGAAGGGGGCACCGACGACGAAGAATTTCGCGTCGCCGCCGTGGTCGACCGCGTGAACACGACGTGGGCGGTATGGATGGCGACGACGATGGGTTGCTGCCAGTGCCACAGCCACAAATACGACCCGTTCACGCAACGCGAGTATTACCAGTTCCTCGCCATCCTCAATCAAACCGAAGATCGCGACAACAACGACGAATCGCCGACGATGCCGATGCCGACGGCCGCCCAGCGGCGCGAGACCGAGCAATTGCACGCGGCGCTGGCTGAGATAGAGGCGCAGCTCAACGCCGCCGATCCGCAGCTTCAATCGGAATCCGACGCCTGGGCGACGCGGTTGCAAGGCGCAATTGAATGGAAGACGATTGCGCTGGGCGACATCCAATCCAAACAGGGTGCGACGCTCGCGCTGCAAGCAGATGGTTCGATACTCGTCGGTGGCGAGCGGCCCGCCAACGATGTGTATACGCTTGCCGCCGACGGCGACTGGTCCGGCGTGACGGCCCTACGGCTCGAAACGCTGCCCGATGCAACGCTGCCGGGCCAGGGCAGCGGCCGCGCCGACGACGGCAACTTTGTCCTGTCCCGATTTTCCGCCAGCCTCCGATCGGCCGACGCGCCGCTGGCGTTCGCGTCCGCCTTTGCCGACTTCTCACAAGGTGATTTTGCCATTGCCGAAGTGCTGGCGTCGAAGGACGTCGCGAAGAGCGGTTGGGCCGTCCAGCCGCAGGTCAAAACGCCGCACGAGGCCGTATTCGTGTTGGCCAATCCGCTGCCCGTCGATGCCGGGCGATTGCAGGTCACGTTGGAACATCGCTACGATCAGCCGTATTTCACGCTTGGCCGGTTCCGCCTTTCCACGACGCGCGACGCCGGCATTCGCGAAAAACATGCCCTCCCGGCCGCGGTGCGCGAGGCGCTCGCCCTGCCGCGCGACAAACGAACCGACGCCCACCGCGCCGCGATTCTCGCTCATTACCGCACGATTGCTCCGCAAACCAAGACGCTCCGCGACGAACAGGCCGCGATCAAGAAGCAGCTTGCCGCGATTGAGCCGCCCGGGATTCCCATTCTCCGCGAGCTGCCCGCGAATAAGCAACGCACGACGCGAATCATGAACCGCGGCAATTTCCTCGATCTGGGCGACGAAGTTTCGCCCGGCGTGCCGGCCACGATGCATTCGCCCAGCGGCGCCTCGCCGGCAAACCGCCTCGACATGGCACGTTGGCTGGCCAGCGCGGAGAATCCGCTGTTCGGCCGCGTGCTGGTCAATCGGCTGTGGGAGCGGCTATTCGGCGTCGGCATCGTCGAAACCACCGAGGACTTCGGCACGCAAGGCGCGCGGCCGAGTCATCCGGAACTGCTCGATTGGCTCGCCGTCGACGCCGCGCAACGAACGTGGGACGTCAAGGCCACATTGCGGCGAATCGTCACCTCCAGCGTTTATCGACAAACCTCCCACGTCACGCCGGAACTGCTCGAGCGCGACAGCTACAACCGGCTGCTCGCCCGCGGGCCGCGCGTGCGGTTGGGGGCTGAAATGATTCGCGATCAGGCGCTTGCAATCGGCGGGCTATTGTCGGCGAAGATACACGGTCCCAGCGTGATGCCGCCCCAGCCGGACGGCGTGTGGCGCGTCGTCTACAGCGGCGACCAGTGGATCACTCCCAGCGACGAAGATAAATACCGCCGCGGTTTGTACACGTTCTGGCGGCGCACGTCGCCCTATCCGTCGATGGTGGCGTTCGACGCGCCGAGCCGCGAGTTTTGTGTGTTGCGGCGGCCGAAATCGAACACGCCGCTGCAAGCGCTCGTCACGCTCAACGACCCGGTTTATATCGAAGCCGCCGCGGCGCTCGCCAACCGGGTTCTCACCGAAAGCGGCGCGACGACGCGCGAGCGGATCACCCACGCCATGCGACTGTGCGTTTCGCGCGCGGCTACGGACATGGAAATCGATCGCATCGCCGCGCTGCTGGCAAGCGAACAAGCCCACTTCGCCCAAGACGCCGAAGCGGCCAAAAAACTAACGTCCAGCCGCGGCGGCGGCGTTCCCGCCGGCGTCGAACCGGCGGAATTGGCGGCCTGGACGGTGGTGGCGAACGTGCTGTTGAATTTGGACGAAGTGGTTACGAAGGGGTAATCGGCAATGTCAAATAGTCTGGAATTGCCCATGATCCGCGATGTGCTGCACCGCGAGTTGCCACATCTCGCCGCCGAATACGGCGTGGCGTCGCTGGCGTTGTTCGGTTCATACGTGCGCGGGGACCAGCGGCCGGACAGCGACCTCGATGTCCTCGTGACGTTTACGAAGCTTCCCGGCCTGATTCGATTCGTGGAGTTGGAAAGCGAATTGAGCGACTTGCTCGGCGTCCAGGTCGACCTCGTATTGCGCGACGCGCTCAAACCGCATATCGCCGAGACCGTATTGGAAAGCGCGATTGCCGTATGACTTCGCAACGCTCGATTCGCGATCACCTCGACGATATGCTGGAGGCCGCAGCTAAGGCGACTGCGTTTATTGGCGCCATGAACCGCGAGGAGTTCCTCAAGGACGATAAAACCGCGTTTGCCGTCGTGAGAGCCTTGGAAATCATCGGCGAAGCCGCCAAACGCATTCCCCAGCCCATCCGCGATCGGCATCCGAATGTTCCATGGCGGATGATTGCGGGAATGCGCGATAAGCTGATTCACGACTATGTGAGCGTAAACTACGAGATCGTTTGGGAGACGATCACGGCGGACATTCCGCCGCTGATTCCTCGGATCGAAGCGGTTCGCGGCGCGGTGGAAACTTGATGGCACAAGGAGTGACTTCGAATCATGTATTCGCATAACGCAAGGCTATTCGCCCAAACCCGCCGCTGTTTCCTCCGCGACGCTTCGCTCGGCTTGGGCGGGATCGCGCTTTCCTCGTTGTTGGCTGGTGAATCAGCCGCCGCTGCGGCGCGAGAGAATCCGCTCGCTCCCAAGGCGCCGCACTTCCCCGCCAAGGCCAAGCACGTCATCTCGATTCACCTGGCCGGCTCGCCGCCGCAGCAGGAGTTGTTCGATTACAAGCCGAAACTGATCGAACTCAACGGCCAACCTTGCCCGGAGTCGCTCTACAAGAAGGAGCGGTTCGCCTTCATCAAGGGCGTGCCGAAGATGCTCGGCACGCCGTACAAGTTCGCCCACCACGGCCAGTCGGGCGTCGAAATGTCGGAACTGCTGCCGAACCTCGCCACGGTGGCCGACGAACTGTGCGTCGTCCGCTCGATGCACACCGACCAGTTCAACCACGCGCCGGCGCAGATTCTGCTCTATACCGGTTCCGCCCGCCTCGGCCGACCGGGCATGGGCGCGTGGGTCAGCTACGGTCTGGGGACGGAGAATCAAGACTTGCCGGCGTTCGTGGCGCTCGTTTCCGGCGGCAAGACGCCCGACGGCGGCGCGTCGCTGTGGGGTAGCGGTTTTCTGCCGACCGTGTATCAAGGCGTGCAATGCCGCTCGCAGGGCGATCCTGTTTTATACGTTTCGAATCCCGCAGGCATGTCGGCCGCGGTTCGCCGTCGGTCGCTCGACGCGATTCGCGATTTGAATCAACTGCAACTGGCCGACGTCGGCGATCCGGAAATCGCCACGCGGATTGCCCAGTATGAGCTTGCCTACCGGATGCAAGAGAGCGTGCCCGAGGCGATGGACATTCGCCGCGAGCCGAAAGACATGCTGGAAATGTACGGGGCGGAGCCGGGCGCGATGTCGCTGGCCAACAACTGCCTGTTGGCGCGGCGGATGGTCGAGCGGGGCGTGCGGTTCGTGCAGCTTTTCGACTGGGGCTGGGACATGCACGGCACCGGACCGGACACCGACCTGATGACGGCCATGCCCAAGAAGTGCGGGCAGATGGACCGTCCTGTGGCCGCGCTGATCAAGGATCTCAAGCAGCGTGGGCTGCTCGACGAAACGCTGATCTTGTGGAGCGGCGAATTCGGCCGCACGCCGATGAACGAAGAGCGCAACGGCTCGAAGCTGTTGGGCCGCGACCATCACCCTCATGCGTTCAGCCTGTTCATCGCCGGCGGCGGCAGCAAAGGCGGCACGACCCACGGAGCAACCGACGAGCTAGGCTATCACGCCGCGGAGGACCGCGTCCACGTGCATGACCTGCAAGCCACGATCCTGCACCTGCTCGGCCTGGATCACACCAAGCTGACGTTCAAGTTCGAGGGCCGGAATTATCGGCTGACGGACGTGCATGGCGAAGTGGTGAAGAATCTGGTGGCGTAGCGCGTATTCCCTTCGAATATCTGTAGGAGGCGAATCCTTTCGCCGACTGAGCCGCTAAGTGAGTCCGTTCGGCGAAAGGATTCGCCTCCTACAGTTTTGGAGGACGGCGATTCCGGCGGCGGAACATGCCACCGCGCGCCCACTAGAAATCGCGCCGGCTGACGTACCAACAGCCGATGGCCAGCACGACCGACAAGAACGCGACGTTGCTCCAGATCGGCGTGTAGATGTCGAGCTTTTGCTCGATTGCGCCTGGGCCGTCGCCGCTGCGAACGGTTTCCTTGCCGTACAGAAGGTACTTCGTGAGATTCCCCAGTTCGCCAGGCTTGGGGAAGATCGTATACACCGGCACGATGCCGTACCAATACACCGACTCCACGCCGGAGTATTGGGGCGCGAGCTTCGACGCGATGCGGCGCTCGGCGTCGAAACGCACGACGTGGTTGTACGCATACGCGGCGGCCAACTCGCCGTCGCCGGTCATGGCGATCGCGGTCACGTCGCCCTGGGCGGATGCGGCGAGCGGTTCGCCCTCCGCATCGCCGCCGGCGGCGCAGTCGTACCAGAACACGCGCTGGTCGTCGCGCCGCGCGGCGAACGACTTGCCGTCGGGCGCGAGGACGATCTGCTTGATGGCGGTGTTATCGACCTGCGGATGTTCGGCCAGCAGTTCGAGCTTTTCGTCGCGGACGGCGAACACGAGAATCCGGCCGTCAAACAAACCGAGCACGAGGCGGTCGGCGACGAACGCCAGGCCTTCGCCGTCGCAGGCGGCCTGCGGCGCGACATCGTATTGGACGCGGACTTCGTATCGCTTGCCGTCGACGAGCCGCAGCACGCGGAGCCGGCCGGGGTCGTACACGGCGATGTCGGTCGTCGCGTCGTGTGCCGCAGCGGCGGAAGGCATCGCCCAATCGGCGACTTGCGTTTCTTCGACTGCCAGCGCGACGTTGGCCTCGGTGTTATCGAGTTTTTCGCCGTTGAGCTTTTCACCGTTGAGTTTTGCATCGGCCAGCGGTTTGGCGTCGGTCGGAATTTCGACGATTCCACTCGACGCCAGACCGAGCATCTTGCCGTCGGCCCGCACGAGCAGGTGCCGGACGACGCTGGGCAGTCGGCCCAACACGCGCTGTTGCCAACCGCCGTCGGCGGAACACGAAAGCAGCCAAGGTCCAGTCGTTTTGGATGACTCGATCTCGGTAAGATTTCCGACCGCAAACAGCCGGCCCGTCCGCGGCTCGACGACCGGTCCCGCATCGAATCGATTCTCCCACGGCATCGACCGCAACTCGGCATTGCCGGCTGGGACGAATGTATCGATCCACGCGCCGGCATCGGCGTCCCAGCGGCGAAACGCGCTCTGTCCCATGCCAAAACTGCCGGCGAAGGAGCCGAACAACTGGTCGTCGCTGGCCACCAGTCGCGTCACCTGCCGCGGCATCATCACTTGGGCGTCGAAGATTTCCTTGGTCAGCCCAATCGCAAAACAAGCGGCCCAAAACACCAACGCGACAACGACGCTGACGATGGCGTTGCGCCATAGCACGCCCGCCAGCGCCGAAACGGAGTAAAAAATTGCAAACAGAAACAGCAGCAGCGGAATGCACAACAGAAACTGGTGGTTCCAATAGTCGAGCCGCAGTCCGGCAATCAAATACAGCCCACCGATGACGTAGGCCGAGATAACCGCGACGAAAGCGCAGCCGCCGGTCACTTTGGCCAGGAACACCAACGAGCGGCTGACCGGCTTGCTGAGCAACAGGTCGACGGCGCCGGTCTCGAACGTGCGGGGAACGAACGTCGACGTCACGATCAGCGCCACCATGATGCCGATGCCGCCGAGGACGTAGTCGGTGAACAGCGACAACGTGCGGGCCAGAAGGTACGCCTTGCCGGCGCCTAGCGATTCGTCCATATACCAACCGGCGTAGCCGAGATACGACCTCGTCTCGGCCACGTTGAGAAACCGGCCCAGCGCCGCTTCGATGAGCAGCCGGTTGAGCCGCTCGACTTCTTCATCGTCGAGCGAATCGACGCCCCGCTCGATCAGCCCGCGGGCTTCGTCGCCGAGTTCGTAATCGGCCCACGCCCGCTGGTCGTACAGCTCGCGGCTGTGAACGGCTTCGTTGAGCGCCGAACGGACGTCGCCGGAGCGAGGAAACGGACCAGAGGTTTTTTCAGACGCCGCGGCGGGCGCCGTCGCGGGCACCGTCGCGGGCACTGTCGCGATGGACTTCGCATCGCTGGAACCACTCTTGTTGTCGTCGTTGCCCTTGTCGCCGTCCGCGGCCGGCGGATCGCCGTGCGATTCGACTTCGACGATGCGCTTTCCCGGACTCGGCGTGTCCTCGGCGGCCTGACGGTTGATCTCGCGGGTGAGGCCGTCGCGGTCGCGAAAGTCACCCCACTCGAATCGCTTCGGTCCGCGCTCGGCGATCCCAACTGGCGCGAGCGCGGCGAGAAACAGCGTCGCGAGCGCGAGCAACACCCACATCGTTTTCGAGGCCAGCGCTTCGTGAAAAGAGTCCTTGACGATCGTCGCGTAGGCGCGCATCAGATGATCTCCGCTTCGATCGGTTCATCGCCGGCGGCGGGTCGCCGGTCGCGCGGGGCGGCGACGACTTCGAGGAATGCGTCTTCGAGCGTGCGGCGACGGCCAGTCATGGCGACGATGCTGACGGCGGCGCGGCGTACGTCGTCAATGGCGCGATCGACGGCGGTTTGATCGGCGACGGCGACGGTCACGTTCGTCTGCGCCGCCGCAGCGCCGACGGCCAGAGGCGCAGCGTCCGAGATTACGTGCCCGGCCAGTACCCGGCGGGCCGCCGCTTCATCGCAGCAGAGCGTGAATGTGAATTCCGCCTGCGGTCCGCGGGTCAGCTCTTCCATGTTGCCGATGCGGCGGACTTCGCCCTGCGAGAGAATCGCCACGCGGTCGCAGACCAACTCGACTTCCTGAAGCAGATGGCTGTTGATGAAGACGGTCTTTCCCTGCGCCTTGAGCTTTTGCAGCAACACGCGCATCTCCTTGCGGCCGACCGGATCGACGCCGTCGGTCGGCTCGTCGAGGATCAGCAGATCGGGGTCGTGGAGCATCGCCTGAGCCAGGCCGAGCCGCTGCTGCATGCCTTTGGAATACTTGCGGACTCCGGTGCGGCCCCACTCGGCCAGTCCCACCAGATCGAGCAGCGCCGGGCCGCGGCGGCGAACCTCGGCCGGCGACATTCCGCTCAAACCGCCGAAGTAAACCAGCGCCGAGTTGCCCGTATGATGTTGCGGGAAGCGATGTCCTTCGGGCAGATAGCCAACCTGGCGGCGCGCGCGGCGATCGCCCACCTGCCGGCCGAGCAGCCGGGCGTTGCCGCCGGTGATGCGGGCCAGTCCGAGCAGCAGCTTGATGAGCGTCGTCTTGCCGGCCCCGTTGGGACCGAGCAGACCGAAAATCTCGCCGCGGGCAATGGTGAGCGAGACGCCGCGGAGGGCCTCAATCCGCCGCTTGCCGAGAAACCCGTCGCGGTAGGTCTTTCGCAGGTTTTGGGCTTCGATCGCCGCTTCGGTCGCCATGCCGCGCTTCCGTATGAATAGGGCCGCGTGCTCGTGCCGCTTCGGCCGTTTCGCGGTGCCGCAATGTATCGTGACCGATTCGGAGTTCTCGCACAACCGGGGAGATGGCGGGGCGGCAATTGCTTCGTCGAAGCGACGCTGGGCGGCCGTTCTTCTAACCACCGCCCTTGGCACGCGACGGCGAAGCGTTCAAAATCGACTGCGTCGCCGATCGCCCTTACTTAACCGCGTCTTCGTTTTCCGCATTTCATCCAATCATGGCCGACGACGAACGCACGCGACGTTGGGGAGTTATGGCCATCGCCGTTGCGCTAATCGCTTCGGGCGTGCTTCTCGCCGTTGGTGCCTATCAAGGCGGTCCGGATGGCACGCCGGACTTTCGTCGTGGGCTGATTGTGGCGGCGGCGGTGCTGGCGTTTCTGTCCGTTTGGGGCCTGGCGTTGGGACGGTCGCGGCGTGGATAAGCTGCACGTCCGCGACGAATCGCGTTCAGACTTCGACGCGGTCGACGAGCTATCGGACTAACCGATAACTTATCCGCCAACGGTGATGGCTCGGCAGCGCGACGCCGCCTTGCCGCCGCTGGGCCGCCGCGCGATTCTTGTAGGTTCGCGTTGGCCCTCGTATAGTTACCCCGTATAGTTAAGTAGGATCGTCTCTGGCAGTAGCGCGATCGCACGACGGTGCGAACCACGTCGCGTCGCGGTCCGTATCAATGAGTTGAGGCACTGTGCGCGCTCGTCGCCGCGATTGAGCGGCGCTCTTGCGACCGCGCCAGGAACTAGCGAGGGGCTATGAGCCGCACGAAACAATCCGCGCCGCGAAAGCCGGCGTCCGCGGGAGTCCTTTCCGCGGACGGGCACGCCGCCGGAAACGATGCCGACATTGTCGTCGCCACGCAGAGCTTGTCGAAGGTCTATCGCGACTTTTGGGGCCGCGAGAAGGTTCGCGCGCTCAAGGCGCTCGATCTGGAAATCCGCCGCAGCGAAGTGTTCGGGCTGCTCGGACCGAACGGTTCTGGCAAGACGACCACGATCAAGTTGCTGCTCGGACTGCTGTTTCCGACCCGTGGCAAGGCGCTGGTGTTTGGCCGCGAAGCAACCGACGTGGCCAAGAACGAGCGGATCGGTTACTTGCCGGAAGAGTCGTATCTTTATCGCTTTCTCAACGCCGAAGAGACGTTGGACTTTTACGGCCGGTTGTTCGATATGCCCGCGACGGTTCGCCGGCAGCGTACCGCGGAGTTGATCGAGAAGGTCGGTCTCACGTGGGCCAAGCGGCGGCCGCTCAAAGAATACTCCAAGGGCATGACGCGCCGCATCGGACTGGCGCAGGCGCTGATCAACGACCCGGAGTTGGTTTTGCTCGACGAGCCGACGAGCGGGCTGGACCCGATCGGCACACGCGAGATGAAGGACATGATCCTCGAACTCAAGGACCGCGGTAAGACGGTCATCATGTGCAGCCACTTGCTGGCCGACGTGCAAGACGTCTGCGACCGGATCGCGATCTTGCACCAAGGCGAGCTAAAAGAACTCGGCCGCGTCGATTCGCTGCTCAAGGTTCGCGACGTCACGCAAATTCAAGCGGCCGGCCTGACGAAGGAGTGCGAGAGCGAAATCCGGGCGGTCATTGAGCGCCACAAGGGCCAATTGATTTCGCTCGACAACCCCACGGCCACGCTGGAAGAACTGTTCCTCTCCATCGTCCGCGACAGCGAAGCCAGACCGGGTAAACGAGCAAAGCTGAAAAACGAAGTTCCCCAGCCCCCAGCCCCCAGCCGCTGACCCCTGTTCCCGTGGTTCTCGAAACCCAACTCGACCCGTTGTCTGTCTGGTTGCCCGGCGCGCTCGTCGCCTGGGCGGAGGTCGCGCTTGCGCTGATCGTATTGGGCTGCGTGGTCGGTTTGCTGGTGAGTTTGGTGCGGCACGGTCCTGCGACGGCGGCACGGCAATTCGTCAAAGTCCTCGCCGACGCCGGCCGCGATTGGATCAGCACGTCGCCGCGTCGCGTGTGGGCGCTGGCGGTGCTCGCCATTCGCGAATCGGTTCGCAATCGGATCGTCGTGGCGCTGGCCGTGTTCGCGGCCGTGCTGATGTTCGCCGGCTGGTTTCTCACTGGCGGCGACGATCCGGCGAAGCTGTACATCGAGTCGGTGTTCAAATGGTCGGCCGTGCTCGTGGCGCTCGTCGCACTGCTGGTCGCGGTGTTCAGTTTGCCCAACGACATCAAGCACCACACG
>JBBDYI010000254.1:0-17457 GCA_040901705.1 Pirellulales bacterium
CCTTCGCCGGGCTTGGCGCCTTGGGCGATCTTGATTTGCAGTTCGTCGGCGTTGGTCAAATACCAGATCGTCACACCGAAGCGGCCGCTGGCGACCTGCTTGATGGCCGACCGCTTCGAGTCGCCGTTGGCAAGCGGCATGAACCGTTCCGGGTCTTCGCCGCCTTCGCCGGTGTTGCTCTTGCCGCCGATGCGGTTCATAGCGACGGCCAGCGTCTCGTGGGACTCGGCGGAGATCGAACCGAAGCTCATCGCGCCCGTGCAGAACCGCTTGACGATTTCGCTCGTCGGCTCGACTTCGCCGACGTCGATGGCCCGCGACTCGTCGAACTTGAACTTCAAGAGGCCCTTGAGGTGGCAGCGGGTGCGCGAGTCTTCGTTCGCGTGATGGGCGAAACGCCAATAGGCGTCGGGATCGTTGGCCCGCGCGGCGACCTGCAAATCGGAGATGGCCTGCGGATCCCACATGTGCCGCTCGCCCTCGGCCCGCCAGTGGAACTCGCCGGGGTTGGGCAGGCTCGGCTGGCGGTCTTCGCTGCGCTCGGGATAACCGAGCGCGTGGCGGCGCAGCGTTTCCTCGGCGAGCACCTCGAAGCTGACGCCCTGCACGCGGCTGGCCGTGCCGTCAAAGCAACGTTCGACGACTTCGTCCCGCAGGCCGATCGCCTCGAAGATTTGCGCGCCTTTGTACGACTGGAGCGTCGAGATACCCATCTTGGCCATCACCTTGAGCATGCCCTTGGCGACACCCTTGCGATAACCGGCCACGATCTTGTCGTCGTCGGGAAATCGCGCGGCGTCGAACGGCCCATCGCGGCGGATTTGCCACAGCGACTCGAACGCCAGATACGGATTGATGGCGTCCGCCCCGTATCCAACCAGCAAGCAATGGTGATGCACTTCGCGGGCTTCGCCGGATTCGACGACGATGCCGATTCGCGTCCGCTTGGTTTGCCGAATGAGATGATGATGCACCGCGCCGCAGGCGAGCAACGAGCTGACCGGTACGCGGTCATGCGCGATCTTGCGGTCGCTGAGCACGACGAGGCTGAAGCCCTGGTCGATCGCCTCTTCGGCCTCGCGGCAAATGCGGTCGAGGGCAGCGACCAACCCGCCGCGTCCCTCGCTGCGTGGGAACGTGATGTCGATCGTCCGCGTTCGCCAGCCGCGATGGTCCATGTGCTTCAGCGCGGCCAGTTCCTCGTTGGTGAGAATCGGGTGCGGCACCAGCAGCCGGTGGCAATGCTCGGCGGTCGTTTCCAGGAGGTTGGATTCCGGCCCGATGTAGCATTCCAGCGACATGATCACTTCCTCGCGGATCGAGTCGATCGGCGGATTGGTGACCTGGGCGAAAAGCTGGCGGAAGTAGTCGTAGAGCATCCGCGGCTGGTCGGAGAGGCAGGCCAGGGCCGAGTCGTTGCCCATCGAGCCGACCGGATCGCGACTCTCGCTGACCATCGGCACGAGCATGAACCGCATCGTCTCGATCGTGTAGCCGAACGCCTGCATCCGCGGCAGCAACGATTCGGGATCGAAACCATGCGCGGCCTTGTTGGGCTCGAGCTCGGACAGTTCGATCCGCTGCTCGCGAAGCCACTGGGCGTAGGGACGGCGGGACGCGAACTCGTTCTTGAGTTCTTCGTCGGGGATCAGCCGGCCCTGCTCGAAGTCGACGAGGAACATGCGGCCCGGCTGAAGGCGGCCCTTTTTCTTGACGAGTATCGGATCGACCGGCAACGCGCCGACCTCGCTGGCCATGATGACGCGGTCGTCGTGCGTGAGATAATAGCGGCTCGGACGCAGGCCATTGCGGTCGAGCACCGCGCCGATGTATTTGCCGTCGCAAAAGGCAATCGACGCCGGTCCATCCCACGGCTCCATCATCGACGAGTTGTACTCGTAGAATGCCCGCTTGCTTTCGCTCATCGACTCGTGGTTCTGCCACGCCTCGGGCACCATCATCATCACGGCCTCTTGCAGCGTGCGGCCGTTCATCAGCAGGAATTCCAGCACGTTGTCGAACGTGCCGCTGTCGGAGCAGTCCGGCTCCACGACCGGAAATAGACTGGCCAGATCGTCGCCGAAATAATCGCTTCTGATTGTGCCCTGCCGGGCGAACATCCAATTTTTATTGCCGCGGAGCGTGTTGATCTCGCCGTTGTGGCTCATGAACCGCAGCGGCTGCGCGCGGTCCCAACTGGGGAACGTGTTGGTCGAAAATCGCGAGTGAACCATCGCGAAATGCGTCGTGTAGTCGGCGTCGGCGAGGTCAGGATAATAAGGGAGCAACTGATACGACGTGAGCATTCCTTTGTAGATCATCAGTTTCGTCGACAGGCTGCACACGTAAAACATCCGCCGCTGGGCAAGCGACGTGTCGCCGCGCACGGCGTGGCTGGCCCGTTTGCGGATCGCGTACACCCGGCGCTCGAACTCGTCGCCGGCAATTCCGTCCGCGGCCGCGATGAAAAGTTGTTCGACGTGCGGTTCGGCCGCCAGCGCGGTCGGCCCGATGTTCGCTTTGACCGCGTCGGTGGGAACTTTGCGCCAGCCGATCAAACGCTGTCCCGCCGCGGCGACGAGCCGTTCGACGGTTTGCTTGCACGCGGCTCGCTGGGCATCGTCGCGCGGCAGAAACACGTTGCCGGCGGCATATTGGCCCGCGGCGGGTAGGTCGGTTTGCAAATCGGCCTTGGCGACCTTGCGGAGAAAATCGTGCGGCAGCGCCGTCATCATGCCAGCACCGTCGCCGGTGTTCGCATCGCAGCCGCACGCGCCGCGGTGCTCCATGTTGCACAGCGCTCGATCGGCGTCGAGCACGATCTGGTGGCTCCGTTGGCCCTTGACGTGCGCCACGAAGCCGACCCCGCAGCTATCGTGTTCGTTGGCCGGATCGTACAAGCCTTGCTTCGCCGGAAGGCCCGCGGCAATGGCGGCTTGATTGGAATCGTGCATGGCGATGGCCTCGCGTGTGCGCCGGTCCGCTTTTTTCGCGGAGCGGCGATGGTTGTTCGGGCGATGCGTTGACCGCGCGGGATATTTGCCAGGTTGACGCGCGAAGGGAATTTGGCCGGCGTCGCGGCCGATCCTTGCTATGCTTTCGCGCCGCCGCTCGTTGCGGCAGCGCGACGTTTCTTGCCATCGCCGTTTTGCCGGTTACCGTCTTGCCGGTTGCCGCCGCGACCGTTGCGATTGCCGTTGGCGTTATGGTCGTTCGAATTGGCCGCCGCCGTATCGGTCGCGGCCGTATCGGTCGCGGCCGATGCATCGCCAACCACCTGTTCGCGGGCAATCTTTGGCAGATCGTCTTGAAGCAGTTCGATGAACCGCCGCGCGGCCTTGCCTAGCTCCTTACCGCGGCGGTGAATGATGCCGATCGGTCGTTTCAGTTCATCCGTCGGGAGCCGCACGGCCGCGAGCGATCCCGCTTGAACCTCGCGAACGACGGTTGGCTCCGGCAGCAACGCGATGCCGGCGTCGATCTCGACCGCCCGCTTGATCGTTTCGATGTTGTCGAACTCCATCACGACGTCGACCTCGACGGCGTGCTGGTCGAGCACGCGGTCGATCTCGCGGCGAATCGTCAGGCTGCCGTCGAAGCCGATCACTTTCTCGCCGTGCAGATCCGACAGCGATCGCACGCCGGCGGTCGCTAGCCGGTGCTGCGGATGGCAAACGAGCAACATCGGTTCTTCGCGCCAGGGGAGCGCCGTGATCGTCCGCGTCGATTTTGGGTAGCTGATGAGTCCCACGTCGGCCTGATCGTGTTCGATCATTTCGCACACCCGATTGGGATGCTGGTATTCCAGCCGCACGTTCACCTTCGGCCACTGCGACATGAATCGCTTGAGGCACTGGTTCATGTAGTGCAAACCGACCGAGTAGATCGACGCCACGCGCAGCCGCCCGGCCGGCTCCTGGTTCATCGTGCGGATTTCGTCTTCCAAAGCGAGATACCGCTCGACGATCCGCCGGCAGCCGCCGTAGTACGTTTCGCCGGCGGGGGTGAGCACGAACGGCCGTTTCGATCGATCGATGAGTTTCGCACCCAGGCCGGATTCGAGTTGATGGACGAGTTGGCTGGCGCCCGACTGCGAAATGCCGTTCTCCTCGGCCGCGCGCGAGAAGCTGCGGTAGCCGACGACGTCGCAAAAGACTTTGAGAGAACGTAGTTGCATATCGGTTCCGCCCCGAGCGCTGCCGCCGTTTGTGCGTTTTCGCTCACAATCAATTCGGCAAATAATGCGACAACGCATCATTTTAATAGAAGATAGTAGGCTAGCTATCGGACGCCAACGGGTCAAGCAGGTTCGCGGGAAAAATGCGGGCAATACTTCGGCGTTCCCGAATCGCCACCGCCCAGCTCGCAAAGTGTTTCACGGAAACGGCTTGCAATCGACCGGACGCACCACTTTTCAGTATCCGCACCGATGAGTCGGCGTAATAATTGGCCGCCCCAGGATCAGCAATGTGCGGCACGGGGGTCGGAAACGGCCGAATGTATGCCGTCGATTAGATTTCGAAATCCACGATCAGCGGCAAGTGATCCGACGCCCGGCGGGCGGCTTGGGTGCGGACGACGTGGGCGGACGAGACGCGGACCCGCTCGCAGCAGAACACTTTGTCCAGCGATCCCAGCGGCAGCCAGGCGGGGAACGTGCGGAACTTGCTCGGCGGCGAAGAAATCTGTCGCAGCGCCATGCCCGCCAATTGGCCGGCGGCGAGCGTATTGCGCCAGTCGTTCGAATCGCCGGCGATGATCGTCGGCAGACCGGTTCCCTCGGCGAACAGCCGGTGGTCGAGCAAATGAGCGACTTGCCATTGCCTTTCTCGTTCGGCCAGCCCGAGGTGCCAATTGACGAGATGAATCGGGCCGAAAGGCGTATCGACGACGACGATTTGGGCACCGCGGGGCTTTTTTTGCTGTCGCCGGAGCGAAACGTGATGCCGGTGGCGAAATGGCCAGCGGGAGAGCAGCAAGTTGCCATACCCGCCGACTTTCCAGTGGACGTTCATCTGAAACGTCGTGCCTGGGAACAGGAAGTGTTCGGCCAGCAGCCGGGCCTGATCGTGATACCGCGACCGGCGCGCTCCGTGCGTGACCTCCTGGAGGCAGATCAAATCCGGACGCTCGCGATCGATCACCTCGATGATCCGGTCCAGCCGGTATCGCCGGTCGCGGCCGCCGATGCCTTTGTGAATGTTGTAGGTCAGCAGTCGCACGGCCGGCTCAGGGTAATAAAGCGTTACGACGATTGCAGGAGGGGGGTGCGGAAATGGATTCAAGCGCTGTTCGGAGGTAATGCCGACCGGTCGTCGGGATCGCTACCGGTTTTATCCTAACCGACTCACCGTTCGCGCCGAGGGCGAGAGCGAATTCTCCAATCCGACTGGAAAAACCGGCATAATCTCCCCTTCTTTCCCAGTCGTTAATTGGTCCGCTAATCCCCCAAGCTGCTTGCACGACGCATTTTTCGTAGCTATCTTTGCCTAACGAGCGCGCTAGCAGCGAGAAAGCGTCGCGTTATGAACAATCTACTTCGTTGCGTCAGAGGGGGAATTTGCATGTTTAGGAAGAACCGCAAGCATTGGCTCAGCGCCGCCGCGGCCGTCGTCGCGCTGGGCGTCTGGGGTGCCGGCACGGCCGACGCCGGTTGGTATTCGCATGGGTCTTCGGGCGGAAGTTCCGGCGGCAGCTCCGGTGGAAGTTCTGGCGGAAGCTGGGGCAGCTCCGGCTCGTCCGGCAGCAGCGGAAGCCGCGGAAGCTCCGGCGGTTGGCGGCCGTTCCGATGGCTGTTCGGTCAACATCACGCCAGCAGCGGCTCGTCGGGCAGCTCGGGTTCGAGCGGCGGCTGGCATCGTGCCGCTTACGCATCGCACGGCTCGTCGGGTAGCTCGGGTTCGAGTGGCGGTTGGTATTCCTACGGTTCCAGCGGCGGTTCCAGCGGCGGCAGTGCCGTGACGACCTATCGCATGGGCGACGAAACGACGGTCGAAAAGCCGGCCGACGACGCGACGCCGGCGAATCCGCCCGCCGATGCGACGCAGCCCGGCCCGGCCGATCTGCCCGGCGAAACGGAGAGCACGATGTACGACCCCGACGGCGACAGTTCGATGCTGGCGGTCGCGGTGCCGGCCGAGGCGAAGATTTTCGTCAACGACAAGCCGACCGCGACGCCTGGCGAACTGCGGCAGTTCGTGTCCCGCAACCTGACGCCCGGTTATCGGTACACGTACCGGGTCCGCGCCGAGTGGGAGCAGGACGGCAAGCTCGTTTCCCGCGTCAAGTCGGTCGACCTGCGGGCCGGCAACGCCACGCGGATCGACTTCACGGCCGGCGAGGAGTCTGCGGAAAACGTCACGGCCGAGCAGAAGCAAGACGAACCGGCCGATACCGGCGCGACCAAGGTGACGATCCACCTGCCGTCCGACGCCAAGCTGTACCTTGCCGAACGCGAATCGCGGCAGTCGGGCGAGACCCGCTCGTTCACGACGACGGCTTTGGCACAGGGCGACGTGTGGGAAAACTACACGGTTCGCGCCGTGGCGGTTCGCGACGGACGCACGGTCGAACGCGAGAAGACGATCACGCTGCGTCGCGGCGAAAACCACGACCTGCGGTTCGACTTCGACGCACCGTCGCTGGCGTCCGCGGACGGCGAATCGGTTCGCTAAGTCAGCGATCCGCTAGAATTGGCAAACTCCGCCTAACCCTCGCGTCGGTTGCGACCGGCGCGAGGGTTTTTTGTTTTGCCGCGCAGTGGCGTTCTCTCAGCCGCACGGATGCTCCGCACACTGCGTGGCGGTCGATAAATGGATGACGTATGGAAACGTCATTGCCCACGAACGCCGCCGGTCGGAATCAGGCTCGCTTTCCTTGGCCTGCACAGTGGCGGTTCGCCGCCAGTGTTTTGGTGGCGCTGCACATAAGCGCTGTTTTTGTCGGTCCGTTCTCATTTGGGACGCGTGACGTGACGTCGCCGCTTGCCATTTCGCTTGGTAGGACGTTTCGGCCGTATTTGGAAGTCGTCGCCACGCAATATCAAGGTTACCAATTCTTCAACGAGCCAGGCCCCAGTCACCTCATTCGATACGAGCTCGAATTCGACGACGGGCGAGAAACGGTCCGAGGAACTTTCCCGGACATCAAGGAACACTGGCCACGTTTGCGATATCACCGCCACTTCATGCTGACGGAACACGCCTTCACGCAGGTCGTGCGCGTGGAACCGACGCCGCCGCCGGGCGTGGAGCCCGGAACGCCCAATTATGAATTTTGGCGCAAACTGCGCACGGCGAACGAAGAGCTGTCGCGGGCGATATTGGCGTCCTATGCCCAGCATTTGATGTACGTGCATGGTGCCGCGCGGGCTCGGCTATTCGGCATCGAACGCCGATACCCGATGCCCGAGGAAGTCGTGGCCGGCGTCAAACTTGGTGATCCGAGGTTCGTAAGTGAGGAATTCCTCGGCACGTTCGAAGCGGAGGAGGACGACTCGCCATGAACGCAGCCGGCACGGTCATATTGTCGTTCTTTCGCGACAGCTGTCGCGAAGCGGTCGAGGGCTGGAACAGATTCTGGTTCACCCCGGCCAATCCGGCGACGCTGGGGATGATTCGCATTTTCGCCGGCGCGATGCTGCTCTACACGCACCTGGTTTGGACGATCGACCTCCAGGCGTTCTTTGGGCCGCATAGTTGGATTTCGCCGGCGGTGAATGCGACGCAACTCTCGTTGCCGGACGTTCCAGAGGTGCGCGAACTCGATTTGTACGGCGGTCGCTCGTTCGTTTGGAGCATTTTCGATATCGCGAAGCAGCCGAGTCAGATTTGGGCCGTTCACATCGTCGCGCTCGTCACGTTCGCGCTGTTGACGGTGGGCCTGTGGACGCGCGTCGTCGCGGTGCTCGCCTGGGTTTTTGCGGTCTCGTATGTCCAGCGTGCGCAGGGTGCGCTATTCGGGCTGGACCAGATCAATACGATGTTGGCGATGTATCTGATGGTTGGATCGAGCGGCGCATGTTATTCGCTCGACTCTTGGCTGACGCGACGCAAGAACCCCGCAGCGCCCGCGTTTGAGCCGTCGACGAGCGCGAACATTGCCATTCGATTGATCCAGCTTCACATGTGCGTGATCTACATGTTCGCCGGAATCGGCAAATTCGTCGGTGCGAGTTGGTGGAACGGCACGGGCCTGTGGGGCGGCGTGGCGAATCTCGAATATCAGTCGCTCGACGCCACGTGGCTCGCATTTTGGCCGCATCTCAGCGCATTTCTCAGCCACCTGACCGTGTACTGGGAAGCGTATTATTGCGTGCTCATCTGGCCCCGCGCCCTGCGGCCTTGGATGCTGCTGATCGCCGTGCCGCTGCATCTGGGCATCGCGGTGTTCATGGGCATGATCACGTTCGGCCTGATCATGCTTGTGGGGAATCTGGCGTTTGTTTCGCCCGATGCGGTGCGGGCGACGGTGAGTTGGTTGTTTCGCCGCACGCCGCGCTCGGCGGCGGCCGATCCACCGTCCGCGCGGCAGCAGCCTCGCGGCCGGGCCGCTGCGCACTGACCGCTCGGCGAGTCGTTCAGCCCTCGCCGCTCACCAGCGGCACGAAGCGGCAGGGGAACAGCGGCATCGTTTGTGCCTGGCCGTTGTGTTTGCGGACCGCGCAGAGCACTTGATCTTCGCTCGGCCCGAGCGGCAGCACCATGCGGCCCCCTTCACGAAGCTGATCGAACAGCGGCGGCGGAATCTCCAGCGTAGCGGCCGCGGCCACGATGGCGTCGTACGGCGCTTGGGCTGCGTAGCCTTGCGTGCCGTCGCCAACGACGCACTCGACGTTTGCATAGCCCAGCCGAGCCAGCCGCGCGGCAGCCTCGCGGGAGAGCAACTCGTGCCGCTCGATCGTGACCACGCTGGCGGCCAACTCGGCAAGCACCGCCGCTTGATAGCCGCTGCCCGTGCCGACGTCGAGAACGTGCTCGCCGCCGGTCAAGTGCAGCGCCTGGGCGATGGCCGCCACGACATACGGCTGGCTGATCGTTTGGCCGCAGTTGATCGGCAGCGCGCAGTCGTCGTAGGCGGCGTCGCGGAATCGTTTGGGCAGGAATTGTTCGCGGGGGACGCGGGCCATCGCTTCGAGCACGCGCGGCGAGACGATGTCGCGGCCGCGGAGGTGCTCTGCGAGCATCGTGTGGCGGGCGGCGGCATACGAATCGTCGGTCATGCTGGCCGTCGTTCACGGACGCACCCTGCGAGGACACGCCGTCCAAAGGTAGATCGGTCGAACACGCGCCGTGCCGCGGCGAATCGAATTACTCGTCCATCGCGTGGTCCGCCGGCTTGAGGCCTTTGGCCGCGCCGCCGAACTTGAACGGCCGCGGTTCGTACTGGCCGACGATCGCCACGTTGCTCTTCTCCGGAATCTTGTCGTCCATGTCGAGCGCCCAGTAGCAGGCGTTGACCAACATCCGCCGCGTTCCTTCGGTGAGCAGATCTTGCGACGCGCCCATCGTCGTGGTGAACACGCGGCTGGTCTTGCCCGACTCGCCGGTGTAGCTGTTCGTCCACGCGACCGGCATCATGGGGTCGTTCTTCTTGCCTTCGACCGGTTTGTCGTCACTCTTCATGCCGGCCAGCACCGCGCCGAGGACGAGCGGCTTGCATTTGCCGGGCAGCGGCAGCCGCACGCCGTACACGTCGGTCGGTCCCCAGATGTCGCCGTCAACGATGCCGCGGAGGATCGGATGGTCCTTGGCACCGGGCGCGGCGATGCCGCGGGTGCTTTCGTGACCGTGTCCGCCGTGGTGGTTGATCCAGGTTTCGCCCAGCACTTGCCGACCGAAGCCGCCGCTCCACTCGCCGTGGTTCCACGTGTACTTCTGATACGCGCTATCCTTGAGTTGGAAGGCGTGCGTGGCGGTTCGCATCGCGACGATCGGCTTGCCGGACTCGACATAGTCGACGATGTGCTTCATCTGGTCGTCGGGCAAATTGCGCATCCGCGTGAACAGGACCATCAGGTCGGCGTCCTTGAGCTTTTCCAGCCCGGGGATGTTATCGGTGACGTTGGGGTCGATCTCGCCGGTCTTGGGATCGATGGCGAACAGCACGGTGCAATCGAAGCCGTGGCGCCGGGCGAGTATCTTGCCGAGTTGCGGGAGCGCCTCTTCGGAGCGATATTCCTCGTCGCCGCTGACCAGCACGACGCGCTTGCCCTTGCCGGGACCGTCGCCGCCGCGGTAGGAGACCCAAGGATCGGCGGCCGCGGCGACACATGCCGATAACAAGAGCGAAGCAGCCAACAACGAACGGACAGACGCGGTCGTTTTCATCGGAAGACCTCCGAGGTGAGTGCGCGAACCGGTGGAAAGCAGGGCCAGCCGCGAGCCATCGCGCTGGATGACCCCGCCGGGCAACGTGCAGTTCGTCTATCGTAACCGCCCAGCCCACGCGAATGAAGAACCGAATACCGCGCAAATCGCCGCAGCGAGCGGCGGTCGCCGCCGCTCTGCCCATCGCCTTCGATCCTGTCACGTACAGCCTCCCGCCTACAGCCTCCGGCCTGCTCCCGCCCCTAGCCCGGCGGCCGTGCCATGCGGTATCATCGGCCGCATGTCCGAACCGCGAGAAAACACGGTCCAAACCGACGCCGGCGCGGCGCCGCTGGACGTGTTGGTGATCGACAACGACAAGGACCACGCCCAGGCGGTGGCCGAGAGTCTCACGCGCATCGGCTACCGCTGCACGGTGGCCACCAGCGGCCCGGAGGGGGCCAAACTGGTCGACGAGCAGTCGTTCGACATCATCATTACCGACCTGATGATGGGCGGAGTCGACGGGCTGGAAATCCTTCGCCGGGCGAAGGAGAATCTCAGCGACGTCGAGGTGATTCTGATCACCGGCCACGCTTCGATCAGTTCCGCCGTGGCGGCGATGCAGCAGGGGGCGTTTCACTACTTGGAAAAGTCCGGCATCGCGGAACTGCGGGCCGTGACCAACAGCGCGGCCGAGAAGGTGCGGCTCAAGCGGACGAATCTGGAACTCAACCGCCGGTTGGACGAGCGGTTCGGTTTCGAGGGCGTCGTCGGCACGAGCACGCAGATGAACGACGTGATCGAGCGGCTCAAGCGGATTTCGCCGACCGACGCGACGGTGCTGATCCAAGGCGAAACCGGCACCGGCAAGGAACTGGTCGCCCAGGCGCTGCACCAGAACAGTCCACGGAAGAAGAAGGCGTTCGTGGCGCTTAACTGCGCCGCCCTGAGCGAGAACATTCTGGAGAGCGAGCTGTTCGGCCACATCCGCGGGGCGTTCACCGACGCTTCGACGGACCGCGTCGGCAAGTTCGAATTCGCCCACGGCGGCACGATGTTCTTGGACGAAGTCGGCGACATGCCGCTGGCGACGCAGATCAAGCTGCTTCGCGTGCTGGAAAACGGCGAGATCACGCGAGTGGGATCGAACGACCCGATCAAGGTCAACGTGCGGATCGTGTCGGCCACGAATCGCAATCTGGAGGACGCCATCGAAGCCGGCACGTTCCGCGCCGATTTGTACCATCGGCTCAAGGTCGTCACGATTCGGCTGCCGCGATTGACCGAGCGAACGCAGGACATCCCGCTGCTGGTCGACCATTTCACCAAACAATTCGCCAAGCGGCACAACAAGCAGGTCCGCGGCATGTCGACGGCCGCGCGGCGGAAGTTCGTCACCTACACGTGGCCGGGCAACGTTCGCGAGTTGCGGAACTTCGTCGAAAGCATGGTGGTGGTCGACTACGACGGGCTGCTCGACAACGACGACCTGCCGAGCGAGATTTCAGACACCGCCGAAGTCGCCGCGGACGCGCCCGTCGCCACGCAAGGCCTGGCCAGCCTGGTCGGCAAACCGCTCGCAGACGTCGAGCGGCTGTTCATCGTCGAGACGCTCAGCGCCACAGGCGGCAACCGCGAAGAAGCGGCGAATATGCTGGGGATCGGCGAGCGGACGTTGTATCGGAAGATCAAGGAATATGGGGTTTGAGGTTCAAGTTTCAAGTATCAAGGTTCAAATAAGGTTCGAGTACAAAGGTTTAAGAGCCTATCCCAAAACCGCGGAAATGCTGCTATTGCTAGCATATTGGCGCTCTCGTTTTAGGTTTTGGGATAGGCTCTAAGTACAAAGGTTTAAGTCGAGGATGCACTCTTGACCTCCAAGTCCTGCAAAGCCTTGAACCTTAAGCCTTATTTGAACCTTGAAACTTGAACCTTGAAACTTTCGACGCACGTTGCATCAGGACGCCGCCAACTCAACCGATCGCCTTCGGATTTCAACAAGGACGGCCGCCCATCATGCCTCGGATTCGGCAACTCTCCCAGAGCGTCATCAATAAGATCGCCGCCGGCGAGGTGATCGAGCGGCCGGCTAGCGTCGTCAAGGAGTTAATGGAGAACGCCGTCGACAGCGGCGCGACGCGGATCGACGTGGCCATCGAACAAGGTGGCTCCGCACTGGTCCGTGTCGTCGACAACGGCTGCGGCATCGCGGCGGATGAGTTGCCGCTGGCGGTCGCCGCGCACGCGACGAGCAAGATCGCCGACGCCGACGAGCTGTTCCGCGTCGCCACGCTCGGCTTTCGCGGCGAAGCGCTGGCGTCGATCGCCGAGGTCAGCCAACTCGCGCTGCGCAGCCGTACCGGCGAAGAATCGGGCGGGGCGGAACTCGAAGTCAACGGCGGGCTGGTCCGCGGCCCCACGCCCTGCGGCGCAGCGGTCGGCACGCAAGTCGAAGTCCGCAACCTGTTCTTCAACACGCCGGTCCGCCGCAAGTTTCTCAAGAGCACGCAAACCGAAGCCGGACATTGCAGCGAGGCGTTCACGCGGATCGCGGTGGCGCATCGGCAGGTCCACTTCACGTTGCGTCACAACGACCGCGCGCTGTTCGACCTGCCGCCGACCGCCGATCTGCGGGGCCGCATCGCCGCGTTGTTCGGCCAGAGCCTCGCCGACCACTTGATCGACGTCGACAACCGCGACGGCGACGTGCGGTTGTGGGGCTACGTCGCCGATCCCAGCGAAAGCCGCGGCAACAACCGCATGCAGTATCTACTGCTCAACGGCCGGCACATCCGCGACCGGTCGCTGCAACACGCCCTCGGCGAGGCCTACCGCGGCTTGCTGCTCACCGGCCGGTTTCCGATCGCCGTGCTCAATCTCGACATGCCGGCCGAGCTGATCGACGTGAATGTGCATCCGACGAAGCTCGAAGTCCGCTTTGCCGACGGCGGGCGTTTGTATAGCCAACTGCTCGGCACACTCCGCACGCGGTTTCTTTCGACCGATCTGACCGCGCGGGGTTCGGCGTCGCGCGCCGATGCGCCGCTGGCCGGGCGGACCGACCAGACTGAATTCGCGTCGTCGGCGGACCGCGACGACTTCGACACGGCGGCCGTCGCCAGGCGTCAGGCGGAACTCGTCGATTGGGCGAAAGGCAAGCTCGCCGAAGCGACGGGATCGGCAAATCTCGCCGCCGCCGGCAATTTGTCGAACCTCTCGCAGGGCGAACCGCAGCGACGCTTCGATCTCGACGATTTCTTCCGCCCTCACGCGCCGCTGGAGGTTGTGCGCCTGTCGCGGCCCGCTTCATCCGGCGACGCCGCCGACGAAGTCGACGAAGAACCGGAACCGGAGGGCCTTGCCGAATTCGAGCGCGCCACCGCTAACGAAGGCACCCATGAACGCAGCGGCTCATCACATGCCGCCGCGTCCTATCGCGGCGACACGCCGCACGCCCTGCAGATCCACAACCGCTACATCGTCACCGAAAGCCCCGAAGGCGTTGTGGTCATCGACCAGCATGCGCTGCACGAGCGGATTCTGTACGAACAGCTCCGCTTGAAAGTGCTCGCCGGGGCCGTCGAGTCGCAGCAATTGCTCGTGCCCGAGCCGGTCGACCTCACGCCCGCCGAGGCCGCGGCGGTGCTCGACCGCGCCGACATGCTCGCGGAGCTAGGCATTCGCGTCGCCCCGTTCGGCGGCGGCACGGTGATCGTGTCGAGCTACCCGGCGATGCTGGCCAATCTCGGCCCGGCGGAGCTGTTGCGCGACGTGGTCGACCGCCTCATCTCGGGCGGCAAAACGATCGACCGCCGGCATCTGGTCGACGAACTTCTGCACATGATTGCCTGCAAGGCGGCGATCAAAGCCGGCGACCGTCTCACGCTCGAAGAAATCACCGCGCTTCTCTCCGCGCGGCATCTGGCCGAAGACGCCCACCACTGCCCACACGGCCGGCCAACGGCGCTCGTTTTCACGCGAGAAGAACTGGATCGGCAGTTCAAGCGAACTTGATCGGCGGGCATTGCGGCTTGCGGCGCGAAGCGGTGAGAAGGAGACCTCTGGCTGCCGATCCCGTTTCGCGTGTCGTTGAGCCGCAACGGCGACGCAGCACCGCCGCGAGCTCCACGCACCACGACAGTGATGCGACGGCCGCCCGTGTCGTGCGAGTCGCCGTGCGTTAAAATGTGGGGATGAACATCGCGCGCCCGTTCACCGAAATCCAGTGTGCCATTCTTGCCGTTGCGCTTAATGTAGCTGTGGCCGTGGCCGTGGCGCCGGCCCGTGCCGAGTCGCCCAACTCCGATGGACCTTGGAACCGCCACGTTATCGACGACGGCCTCGATGGCGCCGACGGCATTCGCTGGGCGGACGTCAACGGCGATGGCGCAATGGATGTTGCAACTGGTTGGGAGGAGTCGGGCCGAATTCGTTTGTGCCTGAATCCCGGCCGGACTGGCGTCCGCAAGCGTTGGCGCAGCGTTGAAGTCGGCCAGGTCGCCTCGCCCGAGGACGCCGTACTCGTCGATATCGATGGCGATGGCGCCATGGACGTTGTCAGCAGTTGCGAGGGCAATTGCAAGACTGTCTACGTGCATTGGGGTCCGCGCGATCGCAGCCGCCTTTTGGAAGCGGCGGCTTGGCGCACGCAGGCTTTTTCCGCGACCGCGGGCAAGCAGATGTGGATGTTTGCCTTGCCGGCGCAAGTCGACGGCCGTCGCGGCGTGGATATCATCGTCGGATCGAAAGGCGAAGGCGGCAGCGTTAGCTGGCTCGAAGCGCCGGCCGATGCCCGCGACCTACCGGCCTGGCGACTTCACGCGATTCGTTCGGCCGGTTGGATCATGTCGCTCGTCGGGAACGATCTCGACGGCGACGGGGATATCGACGTAATTCTGTCGGACCGCAAGGGCGGCCGCCGCGGTGTCTTTTGGCTTGAGAATCCCGGCGGCGAGAATGCATCGCGCGGAGGATCGTGGGCCGAGCACGCCATTGGAGCGATCGACGAGGAAGTCATGTTCATCGACCTGGCGGACTTCAACCGCGACGGTCGCCTGGACGTCATCGCGACGGCGAAGCCGCGCAAGGCGTTCATCATTCAGCAGCCGGAGAACCCACGTTCGGCGTGGACCGCCCAAACCTTCGCGTTGCCTGGAAATGTGGGGCGCGCCAAAGCGATCCGGGCTGCGGACATCGACCTCGACGGCCGGTTGGACTTGATTTTTAGCTGCGAGGGGGCGAGCGGTATGCAATCCGGCGTCAGTTGGTATCACTCGGAAAGCGGCCGCTGGCTGCATCGTGACGTCAGCGGCCACGAGGGTGTGAAGTTCGATCTGATCGAGCTTATCGATCTGGACGCCGATGGCGACTTGGACATCGTGACGACGGAAGAGAAAGACGACTTGGGAGTCGTCTGGTACGAGAATCCGACGCGCCCCGCGGCGCGCGAGAACGCGGAAAAGTAAAATCTGTCTCTGCGGCCAACGGGGCCGACGGATTTTCAAGCGTTCTTACCGCGGCGTGTCATTTCGCAGAGATTCATGGTGTTTCGAGAGGCGATGGCGGCGCAAAAGACTTCGACCGGTGCGTGGCGTCCGCATCGTCATCGTCGTCCGCCGTCAACCGACGCGGTGACCGCGGCGAATCGGAACGACGTCCGTGGCCAACCCGACCGCCGCGAGGCTCTTGATGACCAGGTAGGTCACATCGAGTTCCCACCAGCGATGCCAGTTGGACGCGCTGGTCGGATCGATGTGGTGGTTGTTGTGCCACCCTTCGCCGTTGGCCAGCAGGGCGACGAGCCAGTTGTTGCGGCTTTCGTCGCCGGTCCGGTAGCTTTGATAGCCGAACACATGCGACAAAGAATTCACCGACCAGGTGATGTGCCACACCACGACGGTCCGCAAGGCGACGCCCCAGGCCAACCAACTCGACGCCAGTTGCAGGGACTCGCTGCGCGATCCGCCGGAGAGCCAGCTCGCCAGAAATCCCGCGGCGAAGTAAACCGCCGCGTGCGCGACGTAAATCCACATTACGATGTTGCCGCGTTGCAGCCAGCGATAGAACGGCTGCTTGAGCAAGTCGCGAGCATAGCGGTCGTAAACGTTTAGGCTGCTCACCTCGTCATTCTCCCGAAGCAGCCAGCCCATGTGGCTCCACCAAAGGCTGGCCAGCGGACTATGCGGATCGGGGCGCGCGTCCGAGTCCTTGTGGTGCAGCCGATGTGTCGCGACCCACGTGGCGGGCGCGTCTTCCAGGCAGCATACCGCTAGGAACACGAACGTCCGTTCGACCCACGCCGGGCACTTGAACGCCCCGTGCGCCAGCAGGCGGTGATAGCCGACATTGATGCCGGCCCCGAAAACCGGCACGCCCGCGACGAGTAGCGCGAACCCGGACCAGCTAAACAACCACGGCACCAGCGCTAGCAACGCCAGGAGATGCAAAGCCAGAATCGGTAGGGCATATCGCCACCTTATCTGTGTCGCGACGCCCGCTGGGCGATCGAGAACGCCACGGCCAGTTGGGGCACCGAGCTTCGATGGGATGTGCGCGGCCGTCCGTGGCTTCACGACAAACTCCTCCATGATTGCGGCCTGGTGCGTCGTCCACCGCACGTTGATTGGCGGCGGACGAACGTGAATGTGCGTTCCGCGATGCGGGGACCGCGTGGCCTGGTTTTTGGTGGAAATTCGGCCGGGATTCTGGTATGGTCAGCGGCGTTTGATGATTCGAGGTTCTTACGGACGTCCGATTGACGGTTGACTCACGCGATGCCGCGATGCGGGTGTGACTTGCAGCAGTATTGACCGACGACCGTTTACTGAACCACCTAAAAGAGGGAATTATTTGACATTACTCGTGTTTTTTTTGCGGAGCGGGCCGGTTAATTCAAAGAGCATTCGATTTTTCTTGACCGAGCGCGGCTGGCAGGTCGGTTCTGAAACCGATTCAGTGGGTTAGACCGCACCCGTTTAGTTCAAGTGGACGGAGCACTGGTCCGCGATCTGATCCGAAATCTGCATTGGCGGCAACGCCAATTCGAGCATATCGCCACGGCACGCAGCGGACCGTTGGCTCCGTGCAATTTACTTAGAGCCTATCCCAAAACCCCTGCCGCTCGGAAGGCGATCCAGGCGGCGACGAA
>JBBDYI010000255.1:0-17379 GCA_040901705.1 Pirellulales bacterium
ACTCGATTTTCCGCCGCCGCAGGCAGGGAGGCCCGCGCATGGCACGCTTTATGTCGCAATCGCTGCGCCGCAGCTATGTCGTGTGCGCATGCGCCGCGGTGGCCGCGTCGGGCGCGATGTGGCTGACTGCCCGCGCCGTGGCGCAGCATGCCCCGCCGCAATCGATTCGGACCGAGTTTCAGCGGCGGTCGCAGTTCGAGGTATCCTTCGTTGCTTCGACGGACGGCGCAGCCGACGCCGGCAAAGAGGTTCGGCTGTACGCTTCTGTCGACCGCGGACGCACCTGGCAGCGGTCGGGTACGGCGTCGACGAAAGCCCGCGGGTTTTCCGTCCGGCTTCCCGAAAGCAATGCCGACGGCGAATACCTGTTCGCCCTGATGCTAGCGCCGGCGACCGACCGCGACGTGCCGAACGCCCAGTACCGGCCGAGTTATCGAGCCATCGTCGACACCCAGCCGCCGAAGGTCGAACTTTATGCGAAGCGGACACCGACCGGGGCCATCGCGGCCCATTGGCGAATTTCCGACGCCTACCTCGACCGCGAGTCGTTCCAACTGACGGCCGGAGCGGGCGACAACATGCAGTCCGTCGCACTCGACCCGCAACGCGGCAGCACCGATCCAACGACGCTGGTCGGCTCGACGTCTTGGTGGCCGCCGGACGGAGCGAGGACGGTCTCGGTTCGGGCGCGGGTTCGCGACCGGGCTGGCAATCCGGCCGTGACGACGGTGCAAGTCAGCATTGCCGCCGACAACGCGGTGGCGACCGGCGCGATCCCCGCAGCCGCGAATCGGCCCGACGGTCGGGCCGATTCGCAACGCTTCGACCCGCCGCCGACCGACGCACCGCCGACGATAACGACCGATACGCCGCGGAATTACACGCGCGAAGCGTCGCTGCCGCGTGAAGACGACAATCCGGCGAGCGACCGAGGTCAATTTGCCGAGTCGCCGAACAGGTTCGCACCGCCCCCCTCGCTCGATCCACATCAACGAGCCGCCGCGAGCGAACGGCAGCAGTGGGACGATCCCGCGGCGACCGATCAAACGCTTCCCCGCCGCAGCGAGCAAGGCCCCACGATTCGCGATCGTCATCCGCCGCTCAATCAACCGTCCAATTCGCAGGCGGAAGAGCTTCCCTCGCCGTCCGCCGTGCGTCCGCCGGTCACCAGCCGCGTTGGCCCAAGCGAAGACGACGCGGCTCGCCCGTCGATCGACGACAAGCAGCCGCTACCCAACAATACAGGCCCCAGCGACATGCCACCCGGCGAGCGGCCGCGCGTGCTCGGTTCGCGCCGCATCTCGCTGCAATACGACGTGGCGTCGGTCGGTCCGTCGGGCATTGCGGAAGTCGAGCTTTGGTCGACCACCGATGGCGGCCGGACCTGGGAAAGTCTCGGCATTGACGCCGACAATCGTAGCCCGTTCACCGCCTCGCTTGCCGGCGAAGGGCTGTACGGTTTTCGGCTCGTCGTTCGCAATGGCAACCACGTTGGCGGTCGCGCGCCGACCGCCGGCGACCTGCCAGAGATGTGGGTTGTCGTCGACGAGACCAAACCCGTGGCGGCGATCACGTCGGCCGACGTCCGCGCGACCGAGGGAGGCCGCGAACTGGTCATTCGTTATGAAGCCGCCGACGCTCGGCTGTCGGCGCGTCCGGTTGCACTGTTCTTCGCCGACAAACCGGCCGGTCCTTGGCAGACGATCGGCGTCTCGCTGCCAAACACGGGCAATCACGTTTGGCCCCTCGATCGCCGGCTGGGCGACCGCGTTTACCTGCGTCTCGAAGTCCGCGACGAAGGCGGCAACGTGGGGGCTTTCGAGACCGCCAACGCAATCGTCCTTGACGAAAGCGAACCCGTCGGCCGAATTCGATCGGTCGACTCGTCTCGCGGCGCATCGGCCGAGCGGCAGTGGCCCCGATATCGGTAATCGCGCGACATCGAGCGTTGTTGCATGGCAGATTTTGCACTCTCGGTTCGTTGGCGCTGACGCCTGGATGCTGGGCCGCTGGTTCTCGATCATCGACGCCCGTACAATGCCCGCAGCCGCTCGGCCGACGTCCGGTGCCATCGTTTTTTTTGGCCAAAGCTACGAGTTATCAGCCAGCCACAGCAACTTCCACCATGAGCACGAACAATCCCACTCCCGGTTCGTCCGACGCGCCGATACTCGTGCCGCCGCGGCGCGAAATCTCCGTCGGATCCGAACCGATCCGCGTCGTCGTCGAACAGCCGGGGGGATTCAGTCGTTTTCTCCGCTGGCTGCCGTGGGTGCTGTTGGGCCTCTCGCTCACGTTCAACATGGGGCTGATGGCGTCTTACGAGGACTACATTCAGACCGACGCCGACGTCGAAGAGCACCTTTTCTCGCACGACGCGGCGGCCCGCGATAAGGTCGCGATCATCGACGTCAGCGGCGTGATTATCTGCGGCGAGGGCTTCGTCAAGCACCAGATCGACCGCGTCCGCGAAGACGAAAACGTCAAAGCGGTCGTCCTGCGCGTCGATTCGCCGGGCGGAACCATCACGGGCAGCCATCTGATCTATCACCGGCTCAAGGAGCTTTGCGGCGAAAAGAAGATTCCGCTGGTGGTGAGCATGGGATCGCTGGCGGCCAGCGGCGGCTACTACGTTTCGATGGCGGTCGGGGCCAATCGCGAACTCGGCATCGACGAAGACGCCAAGGTGATCTTCGCCGAACCGACGACGACCACCGGTTCGATCGGCGTGATTCTGCCACACTACAACGTTGAAGGCCTGATGAAGGAGTGGAAGATCGAGAACGATTCGGTCAAGAGCCATCCGCTCAAGGACATGGGATCCATTACGCGAAAGATGACCGACGAAGAACGGGCCAAATTTCAAGCGTACATCGACGACAGTTTCGATCGCTTCAAGGAAGTGATCGTCGATGGCCGGCCGCACTTCAAGCGCAATCGCGCCGACTTGGACGCGCTGGCGACGGGCGAAATCTTTACCGCGAAACAGGCGCTGGCGAATCGGCTGGTCGACGCGGAAGGATATCTGGAAGACGCCGTCGACGCGGCCATCGAGCTTGCCAAGCTCGACGCGGACGACGTCCGCGTGGTGCGTTACAAGTCGCCCAAGACGCTGCTGGACGTGCTCGGCGGCAGCGCCGAAGCGCCGGCCACGCGGATCGACATCGCGGCGCTGTTCGACCTGACGACGCCGCGGGCGTACTACCTTTATTCGTGGTTCCCATCGATCGCGGCCGCCGAGCGATAGGTCACGCCGGCGGATTCTCGTCGAAGAACTTTCGCCGCCCGGTCTCGTGGCTTTGCCGCGCCGATTGCACGATCGAGAGCGAAAGAAACGCGTCGTTGAGGCTCGACACGTTTTGCACCAGACTGGTCACCGCGCGGTGAAATCGCACGAGAAGCTGCTCGTCGACCGGCCGCTCCATTTCGAGCGATTCCATGTGCCGGCCGGCCGAGTCGAACCAGATCAGCGTCGACGGAAGATCGATGAACGCGACGCCGTTTTCGCATGCCACTTGCAGCGCCGCCGGCGGACGGAACGTGATCGCCTCGGGCCATCGCAGCGATAGATATCGGCTGCCGCTGATCTGAGCCACGGCCCCACTGCCCGGCTCGCTGGCCGAGGAAAAGTCGAGGCTCATCATCTCGTAATCGGGCACGGGGCCGCAGGGAGCGGCGTGGTGCATGCCCAGCACGCTGCTCGGATCGCTGCCTACCACGTAGCGGCACCAGTCGACAAGCTCGACCAGATCGCGCGTGGCGTCGCAATGGGCCGTGGCGCCGGCGTGGTTGGTGGCTGCCGGTTGGGCGGGGAATCGATGGTGGCAAAACAACAATCGCGGCGCGCCGAGCCGCGTGGCGATCAGCTCCTTGAGCCGAATGGTGGCGGGCGCGAGCCGCCGCGGCAACTCCGCGACGAACGCCACGCCGGCTTGTTCGACGCACTGACGGACCTGCGTGATCTCCTCGGCCGAGAGTTCCAACGCGCCGGCCCAATACACGTCCTTACCGGCCTCGCAGGCGGCGAAGATCGGCAACGGCCCGTACCATTGCGCGCCGAGCATCAACACGGCGTCAATATCGGTGCGCGAAACAAGGGTGCGAAACCCATCGACGGCCTCGGCGCCGAACTCTCGAGCCGCCGCCTCGGCTCGATGCGCGACCTGTTCGCAAACGGCCCGCACCTCGAACCGATCCGACAGCGCGCGCAGCGCAAGCCGGTGCCTGGTTTCCCAGTTTCGGCCGAGTCCGATCAGCCCCACCCGAAGTTTCATACAGGGTTCCAGCGTCGAGTCCCGCAGCTTCCCCGATCATCTTAATCGTCGCCAGGGCCGGCTGGGAAGCGCACTTTCGGTTCGGCCCATCGGCTCGCAGCACCGTTCGACTTGCATCACCCATTACCGATCGATCGGGACGTCGATCAACATGCCCTCTTTCTCCAAATCGTTAATGCGGACGACGGAGTTCCTCTTGATGTCCTCGATGCGGGTAATCACGACCTTGCGGCGGCGCAACTCGTCGAGATTCTTGAACGTGCCTTCGGGATATTCGAAGGTGTGGACGATCTCGCGGCCGCCGGTGACGTAGCAGCGGTGAATGCGCGACGGCGGCGCTTCTTTCGAGTCCATCGACACTTTGATGCGATCCATGGTGGCCGGTCGCGTCCCCTCGTCGCCCGCATGTCTTTCGGACACCTTGACGACGTACGTGCGGCGTTGCTGGTCGTAACTGGGGTCGACGGTGAAGCGAATTGGTTTTCCGTCGATCACGACGGGCTCGATGGCCGTGGCGCCGGCGTAAAATTCCGTTAGCGACGGCGCCTGCTGCGTGAAATTGAACCACACCCAGAGATACGCTTGATCGGCGGCGCCGGCCTTGTCTCGCCACTCGGGCACAACGAACGAGATTTCGGGCACGCTCGCTCCGGGCTCGAATTTCACGTCGTAAATAGTAATCGGATTGACGTCGTTCTTGCGCGGCTGGATCACGGCCAGCGCTTCGACCGGTTGCGGGGTATGGTTGTTCTTGCCGGGGTCATAACTCACGGTCACGTGGAACTCCCAGCCCCTTGGCGTCGGTTTCCAGGTGGGCAGCAGCGGTTTTAACCGAATCTTCTTGCCGCTGTTGCCGTCGACGAAGTTATCGCCCCCGTTTTCGCGATCGCCGACGCGGAACGGGAGATAGCCGGTGTGTGTGTCTTCCTGCTGCAGCCAGCGATCGTACGTTCCGGCCGTATGGTTTTCGTAGATGCGGAAGAGCAATTGTTCGCCGCGGTTTGCCAGCGTGAAATCGAAGTCGGCAGGTGGGACGTCGCCGCCGCGGATTGCATTGCGGTCGTTCTTTGAAATCAGCCCTTCCTCGAATTTGACCTTGAATCCTCCGGCGGGGCCTTCGAGTTTGAGCACTTCGTTGAGCCGAAGAAACCCGCTGCGCGGTCGCCCATCGACCTTTGGCGTGACGGGCGCACCGGTTTCGGCATTCACGATCGTGAAGCGGTGAATTCCGAGCAGGCTTTGTATCAGCAGTTCCAGCTTGCGTTCGGTCGAGAGTTCGGGGTCGGACTTGACGTCGTGAATGTCTCCCAAGCCGTCGATCGCCGCCGCCAGTTCCGTGCGGTTGCCGAAATTCCACGTGCCGCGATAGGCCGCGAATTTGGCGAGATTTTCATCGACGAAATCGTAGCCGATCACGTCCAGGCGGACCGGCTCGACGCCCGACGCAATCGCGTTGTCGCGCTGCGCGACCAGCGCCGAACGCAGCATTTTATCGCTCACGACGACTGGATTGCCGCCCACCGGAATCTTGTCGTCTTTGATGCACTGAACGTTTCCGCCGTCCGTGAGCACGAGTATCTGGCGCTCGTAGTCTTTGGGGTTTTCGAGCGTCGAGAAGCCCGTCGCCAGCGCCTCGTGAATCGCGTAGTACAACGGCGTGTACCCGTGTGGTGCGACGTCGACGAGCGCATCCTTGATCTTCTTCTCGACGTCGTCGGTCAGCGTCGCCAGGGCAATCCGCTGTTCGACGTCGGCGGCGGGCCGGGTCGCGGCGTCGGCGGGGGATAGATTTTCTTTCGGGACCACTTCGCCCGATGGATTGTCGTCGCTCTTGTAACGCGTGCGGTGACCGTAGAGCCACAAGCCGATTTTGGCGTCTCGGCTGCCGGCCCGCAATTCGGCAACCGCCTTATTCACGGCTTCCCTGGCGATTTCCATGCGCGTCCTGCTGCCGGCGCCCTTTTCGACCATGCTGGCGGAGCAGTCGAGCACCAGCAGCACCGCTCGCCGCTTTTCCTTTCCCTTGATGGTCACGGTCGGCGGATCGTACGTCGGCGGCCGCAGTTCGTACTCGCGTTCGCAGCCCCGCGGACTGAGCCTGACGATCTCCGACGAGTGGCGGTAGCGATGCCCGCGATAGAGCACGATGCCGCGCAACAACGACGTGCGCTGGCTCTGAGCGTAAAGATCGTTGATCGTGTACTTGAGCGGTTGACGCGGTTCGCCGCTTCGGTTGGCCGCGATTTCGTAAGCCAGCCGCGTGTCGGTCGTGTCGACTTGTTTCCCCGATATCGCGGCGAGGCGAGCGCTCTCGGTGGCGGCGGCCGCCGCCGCGTCGGTTGCTTCGGCCAGATAGTAGGCCGCCGTTCCCAACGGCAAATCGGCGCCCGGCTTGCGGTCGATCGTGACCAGGTGGATCGCCGACTGCTTGCGTTGGTCCTTGGGATCGAAATTGATCCGCAGTTGATCGTCGTCGAACCGTGGCCCGAGGCCGTCGCTCGCGGCTTTGACGCGGCCCGCGAGCAATTCACTCATCTCCGCGGTTTGCGTGGCCGCATTGGGCGATCGGGCGTCGATGCCGTCGTCCTGCGACCGGGCCAGCGCTGCTGCACGCTGTGCGGCGACATGAAAGAACTCCTGATCGAGTTTTTGCGGCGATGGTCCCCAAAAGTCTTCGAGCGTGCGTTGGTAGTGCCAGACGAGCAATCGCTGACGGTCGAATCGCTCGAGCCGCTCGGCCGGCGTGATCTTCGGCAGCGGACCGCGAAAGAGTCCGGCGGCGCGCGATTCGAGATCGGTTTGGGCAAGTTCCGCACGCAGCGTTGGAATCGTCAAGCCATCGTCGAGCGACAGATCGCCGGGCACTCCCTTTGCGGCCGCGATGCGGCGTTCGAGCTCCACGAGGCGTTGCCGCAGCGCCCTGCCCGCATCGGCCAGCGAGGCCCGCTCGCCCGGCTTGATATCGGCCATCGGCGCGTCGACCAGGTCCATGGCCGGATGTCTTCGCCACTTGAGCATCCGGGCGACGTGATGGTCGGTCCGGCCTTCGGCCACGGTCGCATCTTCGGTGCTGTCGGGAGCGAGGTCTGTATAGCTGAATTTGTCGCCAAACAGCACGCGGGCTTGTTTGTGCAAGTTTTCGCGGTCTTCGCCCACGAGCAGCGGCAGCGCGAGCGCGTCGAGCAACCGCAGCCGGTCCGAAGCGCTTCCTTGGGCGCTGCGTTTATTCATCGCCTCGAGGATCGGCTTGCGTAGTTTTTCGAATTCGCCACGGAGATCGTTCGTTCGTTTTACGAACGTGTCGACGTCGGCCCGCTCGTACAATCCGCCGACGCGGGGGCGGTCGACGAATCCGCGGATCAACTGTTGCACGTCGTGGTGCAGATCGAGCAGGTCGTACATCGCCTGGTCGTCGACGTTGCTGGCCGCGCCGGCTTCCAGGCGTCGAGCGCGATAACGCACGAGCCAGGGGATCTCGGCCAGCGACCGATCGCGCAAGGCATAGGCGTCGGAAAGCGCCTTGGCGAGTTCGTCGGCGCGCTGGTATTGAGCGTCGGCCGTGCCGCCCGACTCTTTGGCTTTCGCCAGGTCGGAGGCTCGACCGACGAATAGCGAGTCTTCCGTCTGGCGGCGATTCTCGTCGGCAAGCATCACCGCGCGGCGGGTGTTGTAATGCACGCGAACGTCCGTTGGCGCGGCGACGTTCTCCGCGGCGGCCCGCCGAGCGATGGACGCGAACAGCAGTTTCGGATCCGGAGTCTCCCGACGATTGCGGAACGCCGCGAGCATCCGCACGAAGTGAACCTCGATTGGCTCGTCTTCGATCCGCCAATTCCCGCTCGTCGGCAATATTTGGTCGTTCAATCGATCGATGCGCTCTGCCAGTTTGTCCCATTCGGCGTTGGACGGCGTCTGCTCGATCCATCGCCATGCCGCTTGCGACCGGAAGAAGTAGTCCCGCTGCGCGAGTCCTTCGACGTCATCCTTGCCTTGACCAAAGGCTGCGACGACCGCATCCATCGCCGCGCTGTCCGTTGCTTTGGTGTCCGCGGCGTCTGGATTTGGCGACAGCGCCCTTGCCAAGGCAATGCCGTTGGGCGGCGCCCCGGACGGTGCGCTCGACTCGATCCGCGCGATCGTCTCGGAAAGTTCTTCGATGCCGGCTTCGAATTGAACCTGATACGTCTTCGCGCCGCCGGCGACGGCCAGCCGCTCCAATCGCAACAGCATGTGCTCGAACCGCTGCCATGCGAGCGGGTGGTAGCGAATGCCGCGGTCGGCAAGTTTGGCGTAACGATCCCAACCCGCGCGGCGGATTTTCTCCCACCGTGCGCTGATTTGCGTCAATCGTTCGCGCCGCGCCGCGGACACTTCTTCGCTGTCGGGCTTCTCGGCGTCGAGCAACGTCGCGCCGTACTCGACCAGCCGGCGATCCCGCGCATCGCCCTTCGTGCCGGCCGCCGCGAGCAAGACCGGCCGCTGTTCGTCGCCACGATAGGTCGCCACGAACCGAGTCGTCTGACGCCGCACGTATTCGTAAAGTTCTTCCACCGTGACGAATCGGTCGGGATCGCGAACCGTCGAGCCCTCGGCATATCCGTCGGCATGTCCCTGCAATCCGCGGCGCACGAAATGGCCGAACACGGTGCCGCCGAGTTCCGGCGAGGCCCACGCTTTTTCGCCCGCGTCCGCCGAATTGAGCACGAACAAGTTGCTCACCGGCAATTCCGATTCGACCACTCCCCGCAAGCTCTCGACGAAAGCGTTGTACGGCAGGCCGAGTTCCCATTCCTGGTCGATCCGCCCGGCGTCGAGGATCACCAGCTTGAGCACGTCGCGCGGCAACCGTTCTTGCTTCCCGGCACGATCGTAGAACAGCGAATCGAGCAACTCGCTGACCGGCATCCGCCGCGCGGCGTCGAACACCGAATCGGATTCGGACAATCCGGGCAGCAGCAGACACGCACGGCCTTCGTCGTCGACGACGCCCAATCCGCTGAGATAGATGATCACCGCTCCGTCGCCCGGCCCGCGACCGAGCGTCTGCCACCATTTGATCGTGGCGGCCTTTTCGACCTCGCGGCTCAGATTGCCGAGCCATTCTTCCTTATCGGCCTTCCAGATAATCTGCCGCTCGCTGGAAACCGCGAGCGGTTCGCCGCCGGTGCGGTTCTCTCCATCGCGGGCGAGCAGTCGCCGGATGTTCTCGACGTCGTCGTAGGCCCAAGCGTTCGGCGGAACGGGGTAGGAGTATTCGCTGATCACCAGCGAAATGAACGGCGTCGTGGTCGGCCGCGGCAGCATCAGCACGATCGCCACGAACAGACCGATGACCAGCAGCACGCCGAACGCGATCTTGCCGCGGAAGATCCACAGCAGCTTCGTGCTGTCGTCGGTCTTGCGCCGTGCCCAGTCGTGCCCTTCCTTTCCTGCGGCTGCTTTCGCACCGGGGCTGGGGCGAGCCGAGCGGCCACCGCCGCGCCAGTCGCCCCGCTGCGGACGATTGCCCCCCGATCGTGCTCCGTCGCTTGGCATGACTTGCTCCCTCGCGTTTCGGCAGGCAAGGCCGCCCGACGACGGCGGTTCCTGGCTCGCTCGCGAATGCTTGGCAGAATCGACCGGCGGCGGCGAAAGTGCGCACGCCGGCCAAAGTTAATCCGGAAATCGGACGATTCTTGTCCGCTGCGGAAGTGTAGTGTATCTGACCAAACGGGACAGCGACTGGCAAGCTGAATCGCCCGCATTATCGGTGCCCGGCGATTTCTCCGCACGCAAATGCCCGCGGATTGGCGTTTCTCGATCGTCGCGGTTACGCTGGTGGTCGCGTCGGCCGCATGTTTGAAGGCATGTCTCGGCGCGGTCCGACGCCTCGCATGGCACGAATTTGACCGACTCATTCCTATTGGCGCGGCTTGGCCGCGACGGAAAGATCATGAACGAATCGAAACGCGAATTGGAACGAATTTCGCGACTAGCTGCGACGACGGCGATCGTAGACCGACGGCAATGCCTCGCCGGCATGACCGCCGTTGCAGCGATAGGCGCGCTGCCGACAACGATGTGGGCCGATGACGCGACGACCGCGTCGGAAACCGCATCGGATAAGTCGAGCGCTTTGCCTGCCGCCCGTTTTTCGTTTGGTCTCGTCACGTATCAATGGGGCGCGGACTGGGACTTGCCTACGCTGATCGAGCGCTGTGCCGCCGCCAAGCTTTCCAGCGTCGAATTGCGGACCACGCACAGGCACGGCGTCGAGCCGGCCCTCGACGCCGCCGCTCGCAAGGAAGTCGCCAGGCATTTCGCCGACAGCGCGGTGAAACTCATCGGCCTGGGGAGCGACTACCGCTTCGACAGCCCGGATGCCGAAGTCCTCGCCGCCAACGTGGAAGGAACCAAAGCGTTCCTGCAGCTTTCGCACGACGTCGGCGCGAGCGGCGTGAAGGTCAAGCCGAACGACCTGCCGAAAAACGTGCCCGTCGAACGCACGATTGCGCAGATCGGCGCCACGCTCAATGAACTCGGAAAATTCGCCGCCGACTTGGGCCAGCAGGTACGGCTCGAAGTTCACGGCCAGTGCGCGAAACTACCGATCATCAAGCAGATCGTCGACCTCGCGGAACACAAGAACGTCGCCATCTGTTGGAACAGCAACGCCGAAGACCTGTCGGGCGAAGGGCTCGCGCATAACTTCGCCCTCGTCCGACCGCGTTTCGGCGAGACGCTACACGTTCACGAGCTAGACTCGGCGGAATACCCGTATGCCGAATTGTTCCGACTGTTGCGCGAAACGAATTACGCCGGCCACGTGCTGCTCGAAGCATCGAGCAAGCCAAGCGACCGCGCCGCGGCGTTGGTCGAGCAGCGCAAGCTATTCGAGCGGCTGGCCACGAACTAGCTTGCGCTGCAACCTGTCGTCGCGGCAGTGCGACCAAAGGGCAACGCGAATTGGCGTCGTGCGTCGTCTGCTACTTCGTTGCCGGCTTCTTCTCCGGCGATGCCTTCGCGTCGGAATCTTTCTCGTCGGCTGCCTTATCATCGGCCGCTTTGTCTTCCACCGGGCCAAGCAGTTTTTCAAGCAGCCGGCCCAACTCCGGTCCACGGGCGTTGAGCGAGACCACTTTGCCCTGTTGGTCGACAAGGATCACGGTCGGAATGCCCTGGATGCCGTAATGCACGGCCACCGGATGCTTCCAGCCTGCGCCTTCCTCGAACAACTGCGTCCACTTGGTGCCTTCCTTTTCCAGGAACGCTTCGAGCTTTTCGCGGTTCTCGTCCAGGCTGATGCCGACGACATCGAAACCTTTGTCGTGATACTTTTCGTAGTTTGCCTTGACGTTGGGCAACTCGCCGATGCACGGCCCGCACCACGTGGCCCAGAAATCGACCAGCACGACCTTGCCTTTGCTGTATGCCTTCCAGTCGAAATCCTTGCCGCCGACCGTCTTGCCTTCGATCTCGATGTCGTTGCCCATCAAGTTCATGCGTCGCAACGTTCCGGCAAACGCCTCGACGACCGGTTTGAGATCCTCGTTTTTCTCGGCCGCTTTGCCAAAGATTCCACTAAACGCGGTCAGTGCTTCCTTGGCGAGATCCGGCTTGTCGCCGAATTCGAGTTGTTGTGCGATGGCGCGGGCAATGGCCGCGTCGTTGCCGTCGAAGTCTTCCGGCTCCTTGGAGGACAGCATCTCGGCGGCCTCGCCGATGATCGCTTTGATATCCTCGTCGCTACCCGAGCGCAATTCCGGTAGCCGCGAGACGAGCGAGAAGAACTGAGCCTTGAGGTAGTTTTCCGACTTCTTGTTGTCCTTCTCCAGTTCCTTCACTTTGGCCGCTGCTTCGCGAATGGCGGCCGAACGCGCTTCGAGTTCCGCCTGGCTTCTCGGGCGGGTCGATTGCACCTTCTGCATGAATTTGACCAGTTCGTCCGCACTGGCGTCCTTTGGCAATGCAAACGGATCGGTTTCTTCGTCCGTTGCTTTCTCGTCCGCGGCCGCTTTGGCGTCGGCTTGCTTCGCCGCGGGTTTGTCATCTTCGGCCACGGCCGCTGCGGCAAAGGAAATCACGCCGACAATACCGGTCGCCACGACCAGCTTCCACGTTCGTTGAATTACCGACATGCGATGGCTCCTAGAGAAATTAGAATACAGTCGACCGCCAGCAAAAACCGCTCGCGGCAAATGACGATTGATCCGACTAATGTCCGATCCGAAAACGCCGGCAAGCAGCCCACCCAACCGACCGGCGATATCCAAAAGCGTACCGTTGCCGTACCGTTGAGGCAACGTGCCAAAACCGAACAATCCCAATAAAACACCCCCAATAAAACGCCGCCACCGCGGGACTTGGTGGAATTGCCACCGCGGGAACCGCAAAAATGGCCATGTCGTCGCGCCGTCCGACCTATTGTGTCGCCCGTCGACCCGCGAATGTTCGTATTTCGTGTGCGGGTCTTGTCGCACCGGTGGCCGGCGATTTGAATGGCGTTCGTTCGCGTCGCCTCTGCGGCCGACCCCCGATTTCAATACCCAAATCTACGATCGAACACCCAAAATGACGACATTTCCGCTGCCCGAAGTTTCCCGCCCCGCCAAAGTCAAAAAAAAGCAAGTCCTGCTGGTGGCCAACGGCGATTTGCGGCTGTCGGCCAACCAGCGCTGCTGGCCCGCCCAGCACGAAATGGAACAAAGCCTCACCGCCGCCATCGCCAACGCCGGATACGAACTCATCCGCGCCCACCCCTACAAGGACGACGAACTGCACGGATTCATCGGCTCGCAGAAGGAAGGCATGTGCGTGTTCGCCGGCATCGACCCCGACGCCCGGCTGATCGTCGCCGAGGCCGTCTGGCAATACTCGCACCATCTGCTGCACGGCCTGATCACCCACCGCGGCCCGATTCTCACCGTCGCCAATTGGAGCGGCACGTGGCCCGGCTTGGTCGGCATGCTCAACCTCAACGGCTCGCTCACCAAGGCCGGCGTCAAGTATTCCACGCTGTGGGGCGAGGACTTCGCCGCGCCCGAATTCACCAAGCCGCTCCGCCGCTGGCTCGAAAAAGGCGTCGTCCGCCACAAGACCGATCACGTCACGCCCCTCGAAGACGTCAAAATCCCCGGCTCGCTCCGCAAGCTCGGCCGCGCGCTCGCCGAACAGCTTCGCCGCGACAAAGCCATCATGGGCGTGTTCGACGAAGGTTGCATGGGCATGTACAACGCCATCATTCCCGACGAACTGCTGCATCCCACCGGCGTCTACAAAGAGCGCCTCAGCCAGTCGGCCCTGTACTACGAAACAATGCAGACCAGCGACGACGAAGCCGACGCCGCCCGTCGCTGGATGGAAGACCGCGGCATGACGTTCGTCACCGGCCCCAACCACGACGAGCACCTCACCGACGCGCAAATCCGCTTGCAATGCAAGATGTACGTCGCCGCCGTCCGCATCGCCGACGATTTCGGCTGCGCCACGATCGGCATCCAATATCAGCAGGGCCTCAAAGACCTGCTCCCGGCCAGCGACCTCGTCGAAGGCACGCTCAACAACACCGACCGCCCGCCGGTGGCCAGCCGCGACGGCAACTCCGACGGCAGCCGCGTGCTCTACGAAGGCCAGCCGCTGCCGCACTTCAACGAAGTCGACGAGTGCGCCGGTCTCGACGCGCTGCTGACCTATCGCCTGCATTCCGCGTTGGGCCAGCCGGTCGAGAACACGCTCCACGATCTCCGCTGGGGCGATCGTGACGCTTCCGGCACGACCGACGAATACGTTTGGGTATTCCTCATCAGCGGCTCCGCCCCGCCGGCCCACTTCAACGGCGGTTGGGCCGGCGCATCGAGCGAGCGCCAGCCTGCCATGTACTTTCCCAGCGGCGGCGGCACGCTCAAAGGCATCTCCAAACCCGGCGAAATCGTCTGGTCTCGCATCTATGTCGAGCAGGGCCGCTTGAAGATGGACCTCGGCCGCGCCGGCGTCGTCGAACTTCCACCCGAAGAAACCGACCGCCGCTGGCAAGCCACCACGCCGCAATGGCCGATCATGCACGCCGTCACCTACGGCGTCTCCCGCGACCAGATGATGGCCCGACACAAGAGCAACCACATCCAAGTCGCGTATGCCAACAGCGCCACCGAGGCGGATCAAGCGACGCTCGGCAAGGCGGCGCTGGCGGAAGCTCTCGGCATGAAAGTAGCCCTCTGCGGCACACGCCAGGACGGCAAAGCGTGGTAGCGCGGCGATAATCGCCAGCGTCGTTGTGAACGTTGCCGTTGTACACCTTGCCGACGGGAATGCTAGCACCAGACCGATCGCACGGCGGCGACCATGGCCTCGGCCTGCGGCACGGCGAATAGCTTCGTAATGGCGAGTTGGAACACAAGCTGGTACGCCAGCAGGATCGCCACGGCGACCGCGGCTTGCTTGATCGTCAGCGAACAGAACAGCATCAAAATGAAGCCGTCGACGATCACGATCGGCACCAGCACGAAAATGCCGAGAAACCCGCCCAGCAATAGCACGATAACGAGGTTCACGACCGCCATTCCAAACGCGACCAGGCCCAGCTTGAGCCACTCCGGCTCTCCACCCTGAAGCCACGTCACCAGCAGCGCCAGAACGACCGTATCGCAAACAAGCCCCAGCATCGTCCCCTCTCTTGCTACGGTTAACGATTGAATATCTACCCCATTGGGCGGCGTGGACCATTAATCGTACCGCCTCTCGACAATCCCGACAACCTGGCAGCATCACCGCGGAACGCGAGCCGCCCGCCGCGCCCCTATAGCCGTCCCAATCAAAAAGGTATAACAACCAACAAGCCCGCGGCCCGCGTTCCCCCAGTCCCCAGCCCCTGACCCCCAGCCCCCGCTCAATCATGCCCCTCGTCCCTCTTCGCCTCCTGCTCGACCACGCCGCCGAGAACGACTACGGCCTGGCCGCCTTCAACGTCAACAACATGGAGCAGATCCAGGCGATCATGGAGGCCGCCCGCGAAACCGACTCCCCGGTCATCATCCAAGCCTCCCGCGGCGCCCGCAGCTACTCGCAAGACGCCTACCTCCGCCACCTCATGCTCGCCGCCGCCGAGTTGTATCCCAACATCCCGGTCGCCATGCACCAGGACCACGGCAACAGCCCCGCCACGTGCAAGAGCGCCATCGAGCAAGGCTTCACCTCGGTGATGATGGACGGCTCGCTCAAGGACGACGGCAAAACGCCCGCCGACTACGCCTACAACGCCAAGGTCACGCACGAGGTCGTCCAACTCGCCCACGCCGCCGGCGTCTCCGTCGAAGGCGAACTCGGCTGCCTCGGCTCCCTCGAATCCGGCATGGGCGACAAGGAAGACGGCCACGGCGCCGAAGGCAAGCTCTCCCACGACCAACTCCTCACCGATCCCGAAGAAGCCGCCCGCTTCGTCGCCGACACGGGCGTCGACGCCCTCGCCGTCGCCATCGGCACCAGCCACGGCGCATACAAGTTCACAAGAAAGCCCGACGGCGCGGTCCTCGCCATGGACCGCATCAAAGAAATCCACCACCGCCTGCCCAACTGCCACTTAGTCATGCACGGCTCCTCCAGCGTCCCCCAAGAACTCCAAGACATCATCAACCGCTACGGCGGCCAAATGAAACAAACCTGGGGCGTCCCCGTCGAAGAAATCCAACTCGGCATCAAACACGGCGTCCGCAAGATCAACGTAGACACCGACTGCCGCATGGCCATCACCGGAGCCATCCGCAAAGTCTTCAGCGAAACCCCCGAAAAATTCGACCCAAGAGACTATCTAAAACCCGCCCGCGAAGCCATGAAAAAAGTCTGCATCGCCCGCATGACAGCCTTCGGCCAAGCCGGCCACGCGGGCCAGATCAAACCAATCACGCTCGAACAGATGGCAAAGCGATACAAGACGGCGTGATGCACAGCATTTTGCCGGTCCGCGCCGTGGTATAATTGCCGGTGTGAGCATAACAGGTCGACCTCACCCATCGACGGCTTGCCAATTTGGACCAACGGCAATGAGCAAATCGAACGACTCCCACGCCGCCAACGGTTCGCCCCCGCGCGACGCATGGCTCGCCCGCTTGCGAAGTCTGCTCGATAACGTCGCAGCCTGGGCGTCGGAACTCGACTGGTCGCAAAAAGAAATCCAAGTCGTACTCCGCGACGCCGCCGGCACGTACTCCGCGCCGGGCCTGCTCCTTCAAAAAGAAGCCGTGAAGGTGCTCCTCGAACCGATCGCCTCCTCGGCCCCCGGTGTCGACGGCGTCGTCGATCTATACGCCCTGCCGGCCTACGACGACATCGCCAACCTCTATTGCGCCGATGGCGAGTGGACCATCCGCTACGCCCCGGCCGATCAACCGATCGAAACGCCGTCGGGCACGTTTTCCATGCCCGACGCACCACCGCAGCCGCTCTCGGCCGAGTCCTTCGCCGCCGTGCTTGAATCGCTAAAGGCCCATGCCGTTTGAACCACGCCAGTGGCCGGACCGCATCAAAGCCGTCGAACGCGAATTCCACGCCGCGCGATTCGCCATCGACCGACTTGTCGACGCCGCGCGCCGCGACGTAACCCTCCTCCGCAACAAGATCGCACCAAGCGACATCACGTCCGCGTCCGACAACCTCGAAGCCACCTACATCATCCGCCTGTTCACCGAATTCGAAACCGCGCTCCGCCTCTATTGGCCCACGATCCGCAATCGCCCCACGCCCGCCCGCACCCGCGACCTCCTCGATTCCCTCGCCGCCACCCGCACGCAGACCTCGCCGGAGCACACGAAGTCCGCGAGTTCCGCAACGCCCTCGTCCACGAACGCGAAGAACCGCCGACCACCATTCCGATTGCGACAGCGCGAAAACATTTGTGCGTCTTTCTTAGTGCCTATCCCGAAACCGATTTTTGTAGGAGGCGAATCCTTTCGCCGAAGCACTGTCACGCGATTCTTTCGGCGAAAGGATTCGCCTCCTACAGTTCTGGGATAAGCTCTTAGCAGGCTCAATTGACGTTTCCGGACTCTCGCCACGAGCGCGGGTCGGCTATGTTGCAGAGGTAACCGTTCACGGGCTGGGGAATTGATCTTGTGTTGATTTGGTGTTTCGCGCG
>JBBDYI010000256.1:0-17371 GCA_040901705.1 Pirellulales bacterium
AGGCGGCCGTAGTTCCGCCCAGCCCAGCGGCGGCGAGCGGACCGCAGGAGGCTAGGGAAGTCGGGCGTAGGAGGCTACCGGATTATTCCAAAAAACACTCCGTTTGAACGGGTCGGTGGTATAATCGAACCCGTGACCGACGCCACACGAATCTTAGCGAGCATCGAGGACAGCGACCCCACCGCTGCCGCATCGCTTTTGTCTCTCTTGTACGACGAGTTGCGAAAATTGGCCGCGGCAAAGTTGGCGCAGGAGAGTCCCGGCCAAACGCTGCAACCCACGGCATTGGTGCATGAAGCTTACCTGCGGTTGTGCAACGGCGAGGCCGCGGCGTGGGAAGGCCGGCGGCATTTTTTCGCCGCCGCGGCCGAGGCGATGCGCCGCATCCTGGTCGAGCGGGCGCGACATAGAACCAGCATCAAAGGCGGTGGCGGGCTTCAGCGCATCGACTTGGATGCCAGCTCGTTCGTAAGCCAGGAGCGGGCCGATGAGTTGCTAGCGCTCGACGAAGCGCTCGACGCCCTGGAAATTCACGACCCACAGGCGGCTCATGTGGTTAAACTCCGCTACTTCGCCGGGCTAAGTCACCAGGACGCTGCGGAGGCGATGAACATCAGTCGCCGGACCGCGGACCGGTTATGGGCGCTGGCCAAGGCGTGGCTGTACCAGCGACTTTCGGCGAGATAGGACCGGCGTTTTTTTGCAATTCGTGCGTGCAGTTCGTTCGTGATTTTCGCATTGGTAAGCGACGGACGGCGACGGTCCCCGGAGGCGTCGATGACCGAGTGGAATGCCAAGGCGAACGCACTTTTTCTCGAAGCGATTGACCGGCCCGCAGGGCGGGCGCGGATCGACTTCTTGAACGAGGTTTGCGTCGACGAAGTCGATCTCAAGGCGCAGGTCATGGCCCTGTTGGACGCAGGGGAGCGAGCCGACGACTTTCTATCATCACCCGCACACGAATTGCTGCGTTCAGATCTCGATTTACCGCCGCTCGAAGGGCCAGGCACGGTCGTTGGATCCTACAAACTGCTGCAGCAAATCGGCGAAGGCGGGATGGGCGTCGTCTATATGGCGGAGCAAATCCAACCCGTGCGCCGGATGGTCGCCTTGAAAATCCTGAAGCCGGGAATGGATTCGCGAAATGTGGCGGCGCGGTTCGAGGCCGAGCGGCAGGCGCTGGCGATGATGGATCATCCGAACATCGCACGCGTTCTGGATGCGGGCACGACCGGCGGCGCGGGACAGGGTTGTGCGGGCCGCCCGTTCTTCGTGATGGAACTGGTCAAAGGCATTCCGTTTACTCAGTATTGCGACGCGCGGCAATTGACGCCCCGCCAGCGCTTGGAGCTGTTTCGTCCCGTTTGCAACGCGATCGGTCACGCCCATCAGAAAGGAATCATCCACCGCGACCTCAAGCCGTCGAACGTGTTGGTCGCGCAATACGATGGCCAACCCGTGCCGAAGGTCATCGATTTCGGAGTGGCGAAGGCCACGGGCCCGAAGCTGACCGAGCAGACGCTGTTCACTGAATTTGGCGCGGTGATTGGAACCCTGGAATACATGAGCCCGGAGCAGGCAGAGCTTAATCAACTGGATGTCGACACGCGCAGCGACATATATTCGCTCGGCGTGCTGCTGTATGAATTGCTCACCGGGTCGACGCCCCTGGGTCACAAGCGGGCGAAAGACACGAGTATCATGGAGCTGTTGCGGTTGATCCGCGAGGTGGAACCTCCCCGGCCGAGTACGCGATTGAGCGCCACGGAGGAACTTCCGGTAATTGCGGCTTGTCGTGGTCTGGAGCCGAAAAAACTCAGCGCGCTGGTGCGGGGAGATCTGGATTGGGTGGTCATGAAGGCGCTGGAGAAGGATCGCAACCGGCGGTATGCGACGGCCGAGGAACTGGCGAGCGACATCGATCGCTTTCTTGCGAATAAGCCGGTCGAGGCCTGCCCGCCGTCGGCCGCCTACAGGTTTCGGCTCTTGACGCGGCGGCACAAGACCTCGGTCATTGCGGCCGGCATCATCGCGGCGAGCCTGATCGCCGCGACATTGATTAGCTTGTCGCAAGCAACGGTCGCACGCCGCGCGAAGGCGGTGGCAGAGGGACGCATGGAGTCGGAACAAAAAGCCCGACGCCAGTCCATCGCCGCGTTGGCCTACCTCCTCGGCGACACGGCGAAAGCCGAGCAATGGGACGACATTGTCGCGCAGATCACCACGATCGAACCCGCCGATGCCCCGGAGCAGTTGGACGTTGCCCGCGTGCTCTATTGGATGGCGGAACAGGAGCATCGACGCGGCAACTATCGGCAGGCAGTACAGTTGGCGCGGCGAGCCGTCGACTTGTATCGAACGGCCGTCGGGGAACATCACCTCGACACGGCTCGGAGCCTGAATTGCTTGGGATGGATGTTGTGGTCGGGATTCAAGGCTGAGGGTTCCGAGTTCGATCTGGAGGAAGCGGATGCAGCGTATCGCCAGTCGCTGCGAATCCTTCAAGAGCACTATCGGGATTACGAGGGGCCCGTGCTCTCCGTATCGACTCGGCTGCTACACGTCGCCCAAGCGAGACAGCGGTTAGGAGTCGAGGGTCAGGAGGGAACGATCGACGAAATACGCCGGCGAGCCGAACGGACTCTGGCGCGTAAGGCGTCGGGACTCGAACCCTTAAACGAAGCGGCTGCGATTTTCGTTGCCTTGGAACTATGGAAGCAAGCTGAGCAATGTTGCACGCGAGCCATCGACCTGGATCGAGCGCCGGCCTCGGCTCGCCAGACGGTTGCCCTCCTGCAATTAGTCCAAAAAGACCACGACGGCTACCGCGCTACGTGTAAGGAAGCGTTAGCACATCTAAGGCCGAGAGACTTCCACGGCAACTACGTTGTCGCGCGGACCTGTCTCTTGGTGCCGGACAGCGGAGCCGATCGAGGCCGAATCGACGCATTGGTTCGAAGTGCCGTTGACGCGCGTCCCAGGAATTCATCGTACCGGCAAGCATTGGCCATCGCACATTATCGAGCCAACCGATTGGAGGAGGCGGAATCTCAGTTTCAACAGTCCTTGAAGAAGTACGCCGAGTCCGATCCGCTTGAATACCAGCGAAATGTTGCGATAACTCATTACTTTCTGGCCATGATTTACCAGCGCGCAAATCGCCCCCAGGAGGCTCAAGCGTCGCTGACACGCGCGCAGCACGCGGCCAAAGCGCTCGTCAGCCATCCCAATTTGAGTTGGAGGTACGATCTCCTGTTGCGACTCTGTCGCGAGGAAGCCGAGCAACTCGTCCTGGTCGGCGACCCGGAACAGGCCGCCGCGGCCAACCGTCCCGTCTCATCGGTTTCGATACCTTCGGGCAGAAACAAAAACTAACGCGTTCCAGATTCGCCGCCAATCCACGAGCGGCGTTCACTCTGGTGACGGGTTAGCCGGACCGCGCGTGAGCGGCACTCTGCTGCGACGCTGCCTTCCGCGTCCTGGCTTCAGGGCAACTTCAATTGCCCCGCCGCGCGTCGAATACCCCCCTACGGCCGCGCGGCCGCCATGCATCCGCGACTGAGCCGGTTGTGCTCGACTTGGCCCGACTCAAACGCATCCGGAAATCTGCCCGAATTCTCTGTGCAATCTGCGGCCCACTTTCGCATTGAGTGTTAGCCGTCGAGCGCCGCGGTGGCGCTTGCCATAGGCCTTCTCTCGAATACGAGCAACCCGGTCGGCGACGCGACCGGCGACGACGAGATCAGAGCGACAACCGTTGCGTTGACGTTTGCCACCGCTGCGACTTCGTTACGAGCTTGGCAACGCCCTCCAACGACAATGATCCAATTTGCTATCCCTGCGGCGCGGGCCTGAAGCCCAATCGAGGCGGTCGCGGCACGGCATTGCCGGCAAGGCCACGGCACTGATTCTGCGAAGGGTAAGTTAATTACACCTTGGAAGCCCCCATGCTCTTCCGAAACAATCAACCGAGTCTTGCCATGACGAACATTCGGTACAACCTCGCGCGGACAAAGGGACGGAACGCATCTCGGCGGGCACCGCAGCGGCGAAATCTCCGCCTGGAACATTTGGAAGACCGCTGGCTGCTAGATGCGGCTAATGTCGCCGCCCTTGATCCGCTCGACGAAGCGTCGCTGGGGATCACAACTGAGTTAGCCGGACCGCGTGAGGCGTCTTCGTTTGTTACAAATGTTTTCGACGCGGCGCCCCAGCCTGCGGGCGGCCCAATCCTGAATACGATCTTGTCCGGGCTTCCGCCAATTTGGGAATTCGAGGGTCCCGCACCGCTCGTTAATGTCTTCGGCGGGGGGCATGAAGGCCTTAATCCCAACAACGGTGCCGGTGCCGCCGAGGCAATTGCGATTCACCCGACCGATCCCAACATCGTTTATGTCGGGTCGGTCAGCGGCGGCATTTGGAAATCCACGAATGCGTGCCGCGTGCCGGCGAATCCGGCGCTCCCCTGCAATCAGACCAATCCGCAGTGGATGCCGCTGACCGACTATTTCGATTCGCTCTCCATCAGCACGATCACGATCAGTCCGCTGGACGTCGACGCCGACGGCAAGTTTACGGGGACCGCGACCGGAACGACCGTCTACGCGGGCACCGGCTCGTTCAGCAACGGCGGCTTGTCCAGCGGCGACGCGATCGGCGTATTGCGCAGCACGGACGGCGTCAATTTCTCCGTGATGAAGGGGAGCGAAGTTTTCGAAAACGAGGCGCTCAAGATTCGCGGCATCGTCGCCTCGAACGAACAAGTGCTAGAGAAGCAACTCGTGCTCGTGGCGGCGGCAGACGCGAACGGGAAAAAGGGTGGGATTTACCGCAGCGGCGGCGACGGAACTTTCAGCCGCCTTTCCGGCGTCAGCAGTGGCCTGCCCGATGCGCCGGCGTCGCATATCGTCGCCGACCTCAGCCTCAACGGCCGGGCCACCAACCGCGTTTATGCGGCGGTCATTTCCAACTCGTTTCAGCAAGGCGTCGCCGGGATTTACATGTCCCAGGGAGGGTCGCCGTTGGTGGGCTCGTCGTGGACCAAGGTGGATACGGGGATCCCGCAGCGGACGCTCGACCACGCTTCGCGGATCGATCTGGCCGTCAGTGACGCGGACGGGACTCTTTATGCGGCGGTCATCGGGGATGGAACAGGCGTCACCTGCCCTGCCGTGCCGCCGCCAGCGCCCCTGGCGTGCCCGGCTGTGCCCCCCGCTCTTTCGGTCGCCGTGGCACCCGGCGACGCATTCATGGGTACGGTGATTCCGGTTGAAGCTCCGGAGTTGTTTCGCTCCGGCGACCAGGTTCAGATCGGCTTCGTGCAACCCACTTCGCTTGCGGCGCGGGCCGTCGCACCCGCTACGCGGGTCACGCTCGCCGACGCCGGCATTGACCTTCAAGTCAACGATCAAATTGATTTTCAGGGCTTGGCCGGACCATTCACTGTGTCCACGCGTCACGCACCGGGCGACTTCTCGTTTTCACCCGCGTTGCCTGCCGGGACCGACCTCGCCATCGGCACGCAGGTCACCAAGCGGGTGGAAACTGCATTCATTATCCCCGGCGGCGTGAGCATCGCACAAAGCACGATCACCATCGACCAACTGCCGGAGGCAGTGAACAACCAAGGTTTTTTCTTCCCGTATTCGCCGGGCCGCATCGTCCGCCTGGCCAATCCAAGCGTCGAAACCCGAGCGATCATGCTATTTCAATCGCGCGACCGCGGCGCGAACTGGTCGCGATTGCCGATGCCAAACGTGCCTCCGGCTCCCGGTGGTCTGGCTGAATTCGAGAACATTACCGTGTCGACGACGAATGGCGGAGCCATTCAACCTCCCTGGGTCCTGGTGCCTCCGCCGGCCCCGCCTCCTCCTGCGCCGACAAGTGTCACGCTGCGAGCGCCCGAAACGGGCCTGCATCCTGGTAGCCAGGGTGGGATCAATTTTTCGATGGTCGTTTCACCGACCAACAGCAACCTGCTGTTCATCGGCGGTGACCGTCAGCCGAGTAGCGACACCAGCGGCAACGTCGCGCCGTATGGCCGGCTGTTTGCCGGATTGGTCGCGCCGCCCGTCGTGCCGGGCCAACCGGCAAATGTCACGTGGGACCACATCGTGGGGAATCGCACGCAGGCGGACCGCAATGGAAACGGCGTCCCCGAGACGGCGACCGCCCCTCACGCGGATTCGCGCGAGTTGGCCATTGGCCCGGACGGCTCAATTCTGGAGGTGGACGACGGCGGCATCGTTCGCTTTCAGCCGGTGGCCACGATCGCCGCCGACTTGAGAACCAACAGGAACCTGGGCGAGTGGAGCAGCATCGCGGGGAACATGGGGACCGCCGAGTTCTACGGCATCGCGTATGACTCGTTTCAAGATCGCATCTTCGGCGGCACGCAAGACAATGGGTCTCCGCTCCAAGACGCCAACATGAGCGACACGTTCCGCGAAGCCGTCGGCGGCGACGGCACGCTGCCCGGATTCTTCGCCGGCGGTGCCAACGCCACGCGCTACTTCACGTCGCAAGGATTTTCCATTTCGCGAGATTTCCTCACGACGGCCGGCCAAGCGGCCGCGCCGCAAGAGCTGACGGTTACCGACCTGAGTGTTCCCCCCAACACTTTGGCAGGACCCCGCATCAGTTCCAACTTCGACTTCGTCCAGGTGTGGGCGCTGAACGCCTCCGACGGGCGGCGAATTCTCGTCGAGCATCAAACGCCGGTCGGCTCGGCGGCCGCGCAGGAAGGCACATTGTACGAGCTAGCCCTGAACGGCGCCATGAGTCTGGTCGAGACGCGCAGCCACACGCGCGCGACACTCGGCACGTCCGGCATGGATTTGACGGCGGCCAAATATGGCTTCGCTTCACTTGCCGCCGGGCAATCGCGACCCGACTTGATTTTGGCGGGCTTCTCCAACATCAACAATCCGCGGCTGCCGGGGATGTTGTTCTTCCGCGAAAACGGGAACGGCGCGCCGGCGTTGATGACGAACTATCGCGGGACGGGCGTTCGCGACGTCGCCATCGACCCGATGAATCATCAAAAGATTGTGGTCATCGACGCCAATGGGCAAGTCTGGCGGAGCGACCCCGTGCCGGTGGGAGGCATGTTCGTCAACGTCACCTTCACCGACATCACGGGCAACCTTCAATTGCTCACGGGCGGCGACATCCGGTCGGTGGAAATCGTCAATCGCAGCCTCAATCCATTCGATGAGACGATATTGATAGGCGGGCTGCAAGGCGTCTATCAGTTGCGGGAGCACACGTTGACGTCGCCCATCGATGTCTTGTTTCGCTTGCCGTTTGAATGGCGGAAGCTGGGCCTGGGCCTGCCACATGTGCTCGTCACCGACCTGGAATACAACCGTGCGGACGACATTTTGGTGGCGGGAACGTGGGGACGCGGAGCTTGGTCGATCCGCAATTTCAGCACTCAGAACAACGTATTTCCCAGCGGCGGAAGCGACGGCCGACCCGGGCTCTCTCCGCCAGCAGGTTCACCTTCCGCGGACGGCGGGCCTGCGCCAGTCGGCGCTCCAGATCCAAACGTCATTCAAGTGACCGGCAAGGGCTCGACGCTAGAAATCACGGGGACGCCGGGGCGGGACGAAATCGTTCTCGGGCCAGCGAACAGCAATCCCGCGCTGCTCCAGCTCGTGTCCAACGGCGAAACCGTCGCAACGTCCGCGCCGCTGGAGATTACGAACTTTACGCGGATTATTTTTGATGGATTGGGGGGAGACGATCATTTGATTGTCTCCCCTGATGTGCTGTTTCGCGAAGATGAAACCATCGCCATCGAATTCAAAGGCGGCGCGGGAAACAACCAGCTTAGCGTGCTTGTGCATGATTTTGGTCGCGGCACTTGGGACGGCCTAAGAGGAACGGTGATCGAAGCCGACCCGCGCGGCGGTTACGTGATGCACCTGACCGACGTCCAAGAATTCGAAGATCTAGGACCGATGCCCTCGCCCGGCGGAGGTCAAGGCGACGTTTCGTGCATCCGAGGCCGATCTGCAACCGCGCGGAAAGAAACCGAAAACGAATGCCTGTCGAAAGGCATGCGCCAACTGGCGGAAGGACTCGGTCGCTACTTCAAGGCGCTCGAAAAGAAAACGCCTGCCGTGACCGGCGTTCCGGGCGCCATCAACGGCATCACATTAAAACAGGACAACACGCCCGTCCCGCGGCCGACAACCAAGCGGGCGATCACCCAGACGACAGGTCTCAGTTCCAGCGACATCCTCACGCGGCTGTTTGAAACGGGCCCCAATGCAATCTTTTTTTCGGACATTGGCACGGAGATTACGACAACCGAGCAACTCGTCGCTCGACTGGACGCGTTGGGGGACGTTGTCATCGTCCAGGACGACGCCGACGCTCTGATCTTGGACATTCGTATCGAAAAGATCCTCAGCGGCGACGCCGAACTCGCGGTCGAAGCGCTGGACGGCGCCGTGGACCTCGGCGGCGCGGTTTCGATATCGGGCACCGCAATCGCCAAGTTGCGAATAGGCGTGGACGACGACGGCTTTTTTCTCGACGCCGACGCCTCCACCGAGCCTGAAATCGTCATCCGGAACCTGTCGATCACTGGCGACATCAAGGCCGTCGGCAAGGTCGGCTTCTTGGGCGTGAAGGTCAATGGGGGCACGCTGCATTTCGACGATCAGGTCGCCATTGAAATGGACATTCGTGATCCCGGCGTCGATCCTATCTTGGGCACGTCGGACGGCGTGGTGCGGACGCACGAATTGGCCTTCGATGCGTCGAGCATCGCAGCCGTCACTCTACGCGGCAATCCGGCCGCCGATGACGCGGTGTTCCGCGTGCAGCTTAGCGCACTGCCGCTGCTGGAAGGGCTGGGCCCGCTGTTCGACATCGCCGACGCGGCGCTGGAGATTCGCTTCGCGGACATTAACAATCCGAATGAGGCCGTCGTCACCGCCTCGTCCGCCGCCGGTCAACAAGTCATCGATTTCTTGAACACGGATATTCCCCAGATTGTCGAGAGCATCAGGCAAGTCTCGGGAACTTTTCAATCGTTCACGGGCCTGGATCTCTTGGCGACCAAGATCCCGCTTATCAATAAGAGCATCGGCGACCTGTTGGGTAGCGTACCGCTGCCGATACCGTTGAGCGGCCCATCGATCCTGGCGATCGGCGAAACGACTCAGTCCGGCGACCAAAAGACATTCACGGTGGACGTCGCCGGCGCGCATCTGGTCAATCAGGGCACGGCGGTGGGAAACACCGTGAAATATCGGGCCGCCAACGGCAGCACCGTCGAGGGCCAGGTGGCGTCGGTCGGTCCCGCATCCGTGTCCGTTCGCTTCGCCAGCGTACTGGACCAGGAGCCGGATCGCACTAACCCAAGCGTCGAAATCTTCCGTGGCGGCGGCCTCGGCGATCAACTGGCCGGGCTGTTGGGACAGTCGGCCTCGACGCTTGTCCATACCGGCACGATTCAAGGGCTGATAGAGGAACTCGCTCAACGCTTGGGAAAGCTGAGCGGATTCGACGTTCAGGTCACCGGCTCCGGCAACGATCTGGCGCTGGCCATCACGCTCCCCTTGGACCTCGACCCGATCACGTTCGAGGAATCGCTCGACCTGGAGGGCTCCATTCCCGGACTTTCGCTGAGCGGTGCGGGGAAGTTCCAGGTTCAGATCGATCCCACGTTCAACATCACGCTCGGAATCCGAGTTGGCCCGGGGTTGTCGCCGGGGGAGCGGATATTCATCGTCGACAACGCGGCACCGGAGGTGACGCTGAATGTCACGGCGCAGCTCGATGATCCGGTGATCCGCGGGTCTCTGGGGTTGTTGGATTTGACGCTCCGGGAGCAGAATCTGGGCGTCGGCGTCACGAACGACGGTTTGAAAATCACCGGCACGTTCACGGTCAATTTGAACGAGCCGGTGGCAGGCGACGGGCGGATCACGTTAGCCGATTTGCAGGCCGGTTCGCTGACCAGCTTCGTCGATACGACGCTCGACGCGCGGTTTGACATCGACGGCTTGGAACTCGTTCCCGGCGGCGCGTTGGCCGGCGCGCTGGGGACGCTCAAGCTAAGCCTCAACGGCGACACGGCGGGCCACGTAACCAGTCTGGCCGATCTGACGAATCTGCCTTCGGCGATTACCGTCACGGGGCTGGATGAGTTCTTGAACTTCGACAACTTGTCGGCCGCGGCGATTCAGTTGGTTTTGCAGCAACTACGCGGCTGGCTGGACGACCTGCGCGGGTCGAGTGTGTTCGCCACCGGTTTGCCGCTGACCGGCAAGACGCTCGGCGATGTCATCGACGTGGGACGAGGTTTCTTCGATTCCGTTGTCGGCGTTCTCGACAACCCGCGACTCGTCGCCGAGGGCCTGGCATCCGTCGACGGCCGATTGCCGCAGGATGTCAGCCTGTCGCTGAGCGTCAACGACACCATCGATCTGAACTTCACCGTCCTGGCCAGCCAAACGGCCGATAACACCGATCTGGACGATCTGGTACAGGACGTCCGCGCGGCGCTGGCATTTGGATCGCAGGCAGCCGGTTTGCCCAACGCGCTCGACGTCGGCGTGCGGCAAGGAGCACTGACGATCTTCGCCAAGACCGACGAGATCGAAGGGCTGGCCGTTTCGGCCGGCGACGCGCTGATTGGTTTCGCCAAGGATCAACTGGCCGACGCGATCGGCTACCGCAGCATCGACGAGTTTTTCGAAATCCTCGCGCAGCGGCTGCCGGGACCGCTGAACCCCGCCTACGATCCGGCGACGAACATCCTGTCGTTCACGCTGGCGTTCGATCAAGCGCTGGCGACGGGCGACATCCCGCTCAACTTCGGCGCCAGCTTGGGTTCGCTCGCGGAGATAAGCACCAGCAGCGTCGTAAACGTCGGCGCATCGGCCAACGGAAGTTTGCGCGTCGGCTTGAACCTGGGCAATCTTACTGGCGGCTTTACGCTTGCCAGCGGCACGCCGTTGTCCTCGATCAATGGCGGCCAGGGGGTCGCCATCGCTGCCGATGTGCCGACGCCGATTAACGATTTCCGCGTCACGCTCCGTAACGGCACGTCCGTCGACGTTAATCTGACGAGTTCGATGACAACCCTGGGGGACGTGCTGGCGGCCATCACGAACGCGTCGCCGTTTCTCACGGCGACCGTCGATCCGCAGACGCAGCAGGCGATCCGGCTGGTCGATAGCTCAAACGGCACGGCCGCGTTCTCGGTCGCGGCGTTACAGGGATCGTTCGCCGCGTTGGATTTGGGAATCGTCGGCAGCGACGTGGACGGCGACGGCGTGATCGTTGGGCAGGCCTTGCACGGCGTATCGAGCGGCGATCGCTTTTTCATCGACCCAGCGAACTCGACGCTCGGCGGCCGCTTGAATCTGATCGCCGGCGACGTCGACGCCGCGGCGCGCGTCGGCTTCGTTGACGTGTCGATCGTCGATGGCCAGGGAACCGCCACCGCCGCAGCGAGCGTGTCGCTGACCGATCCCGGCGTCGGAGCGAACAACGACGGTCGGATTACGCTCGATGAACTGTTCGACGCCCTGGCAGGCGACATCGGCAGTTTAGTCACGGTGACGGGGCCGACCGGTTCCGCGGCGTTCGATCTGCCGATCACGGTCAATCCCGCGCCGTTATCACCCCCAAGCAACACACGGCTCGTGCTCACCGCGAGCAACCTGTTCGATCCGGCGACCTTCTCGGCCGCGTTGACGCCCGAGTTCGATTTGTTGGAGGGCCTGGAGAACTTCGCCTTCGCTCAGTTGATCGACGGCTTGCGAGAAGTGCAGGCCGCACTGGCCGGCGTCGAGAACATCAACCTGCTGCAACAAAAACTGCCGCTAATCGACACCAGCCTGGCCGACATGCTCGAACTGTCGGCGCGGTTTGGCCGGGTCATCGACCGTTTGGAGGCCGACCAGCCGCGGACGATCGCCCAGTTCGAGCAATCGCTCGACGCGGCCCTGCAAGCCGAGATCAGCGGCACGACGCTGCCCGATTTGACGCTGACGTTGCGGGGCGGTTCGTTTGACATCGATCTCACGTTCGGCGGCGGCTTTTCACAAACGATCCCGTTGAACTTTGACCTGGTAAATTTGGGGGGCGCGGCGGACAACCTGATCAGCATCGAAACCGGGGGCAATCTGAACGTCTCGGCGAATGCGGCGTTCAACCTCGGATTGACCATCGACGTCACCAATCCCGCGTCGCCGCAGTTTTTCGTCAAGGACACCACCGGCTTCGCGGCGACGGCCTCGGCCACGGGAACGAATCTCTCCTTCGACGCGACGGTGCTGGTGTTCGACCTGCTGGTCCGCAACGGCACGGCCAACATCAACGGCGCCTGGACCGTCGGGCTGATCGACGATCCAGTTGACCATCGTTATGAATTGCTCAGCGAGTTGTCGACCGACGATTTCTCATCGTCCTTGACCGGAACGGCCGCGGCGAACTTGCCGGTCGACTTTCAAACCGTCGGCAATCCGCTCGACCCAGCCGTTCCGGCGATCGTGCTGAACGCCAATTTGCAGACGCTGCTTTCCGGCGGCTCGATTTCGCTGGTTGTGCCCGACTTCGCGGGACGGGCGGCGGCGCTATTGGGCGATTTGAGAAGCAATCTGGCTGGGCTTGTGGGTAGCTGGGACGGCATTTTCATGCTCTTGGATGAGCTCGTCGACGGCGAAGTCTTCGGCGTGCCGATTCCGCTGATCGGCAATCAATTGGCCCAGGCGGCAAGCTTCTTGACGGAACTGCGCTCTGAAGTGCAGGAGGCGATCGACGGCATCAGCACGCAGGGCACAGCGCCGCTGTTGCAGGCGTTCCTCGGCGTGTTGGGCCCGACCGGTTTGAACCTGCTTGCGGACGTGAACGCCGACAACGTCATCACGACCGCCGATATTCCCCTGATTTCCACGCCCGATCGCGTAGAATTCGATTTCCATTTGCGGCGCAACTTGACGCTGGTCGATTCGCAAGTCGCTTTCGATCTCGGATTGCCGGCCGTCGGCTTGGAAATCGATGGCGGCGTACGTACGCGAGTCGGTTTCGATTTTGAATTCGGCTTCGGGTTCAGCAAAACCGAAGGCGTGTATCTGAATGTATCCAAGAACAACGAGCTGCTCGTCAATTTCGACGCGACGATACCGAACTTAAGCGCGACGGGACGGTTGGCGTTCTTGCAGTTGAATGTGACGGATGACCCGACGGACCCGTCGCATTTCTCCGGCGTTTTCACGGTCGATTTGGCCGATCCCGGCACGCAGGCGGCCGACGGCCGGCTGTCGCTGAGCGAGTTGCGCGGCGCGTCGGCCGGCGACATCATCGACGCGCGTTTGACGGCCGTGGCCGATGTTAATTTGCCGTTTGTCACCAGCATTTCCGGAAGCGACCTGCTGCCCAAGCTGCGCGGCGAGTTCAATCTCGATTGGCAATTCAATAACGCCGACCCGACGGGCTCGGGCGGCTTTGGCAATGTTCCCGGGGTGGCCTTTAACAATCTGCAATTCGACGCCGGCAGCTTTATCTCTGATTTGTTCGGCTCGACGCTCGGCCGGATTCAGCAGGTGCTGTCGCCGATGAAGCCGGTAGTCGATGTGCTGTCGTTCCAGATTCCGGCGTTGAACGTTTCGCTGCTCGATCTGGCCAAACGGTTCGGCAACAGTCAAGTGCAGTTCATCGCCGCGGTGGCCGACGTGGCCAATCTTGTGCAGAACATCCCGATCATCAACAGCGAGGTGTTCGTCAATCTTGGAAGTTTCGATTTTGCGGGAACTGACGTGCGCGGACTTGTCAATCTGGCCAGCGCTGTCCCGCACACGACCGTGACCGCCACTCCCAAGGCGGAGCTGGCCGGCATGAATGGCCAGGCCAGCTCTTTCTTGACTCAAGCAGAACAAGTTTCCGGAACGGGTTTTTCATTCCCGATCTGGGACAACCCGTCGAGCGCGTTCGGGCTATTCATGGGCAAGGACGTCGACTTGGTGCTGTTCGACATGGTGCCCTTGGGAGTGAACCTGTCGAAGACGTTTGAGATTCCCATCTTCCCGCCGCTGTTCGCGGAGTTCACCGGCCGGGCGAGCGTCGCGGCCGATTTCAGTTTCGGCTTCGACTCGTCGGGCCTGCGCGCGTTTGCCAATTCAGGGTTCAGTGACTTCGCGGCGATCGCCGACGGGTTCTTCGTGCTGGACAAGGATGGTCAGGGCAAGGACGTCGATGAAGTGACGTTCAAGGCCGCGTTGATCGGCGCGGGGTCGATCAACGCGGCGGTCGTGAAAGCGGGAATTCAAGCCGGCATCGACGCCGTGATCGCACTAAACCTCGACGATCCTAACGCGGATGGCCGCGTGCGATTTCAGGAAATCGCCACCAATTCGCAGCGCGGCCCGCTGGCGATTTTCGACGCCTCGGGCCAACTGGACGTGTTCGCCGGGCCATTCCTGAAGTTCGGCATTACGCTGCCGTTCGTGGGCTTCAAGACGTTGCACGAAGTCGATCTGCCGGAGTTTCGTGCGACGTTGATCGACTTCAATCTCGACGCCAGTGAGGTCAATCAGCCGGTGCTCGGTTCGATGCGGCAAGGCGAGTTGACGCTGCACATCGGGCCCCGCGCCGGCGATCGGCAACATGGCAACACCGACGACGGCGACGAAGCGATTACGGTGATTCCAGGCGCGTTGGCCAATCAGGTCTTGGTGCAGGCGTTCGGCCGGCAGCAGCAGTTCGACGGGGTCACGAAGATCATCGCCGACGGCGGTTTGGGCAACGACACGATCACGATTGCGGCGGGGGTATCCCTGCCGGTCGAATTGAGTGGCGGCGTGGGAGACGATCACCTGACGGCCGGAATTGGCCCCGCGACGCTTCGCGGAGGCGAAGGAAATGACACCCTCGACGGCGGCGCGGCGGGCGATCACATCTTCGGCGACGCCGGCGACGATCGAATCCAAGGATTTGGCGGCAACGACGTGATCGACGGGGGACTTGGACGCGATACGCTGTCCGGAGGCGGCGGGGACGACACGCTGCTCGGCGGCGACGGCGTCGACGCGATCCAAGGCAACGACGGAGCCGATTTTATCCAGGGGGGAGACGAAGGGGACCAAATCTCCGGCGGCGCGGGGGCCGACACGATCGATGGCGGCGCCGGCAACGACTCGATCGAAGGGCTTGCCGGCGACGACGTCCTCTCCGGCGGGCCGGGCAACGACACCATCGTGGCCGGGCTGGGCTTGGACATGGTGTTCGGCAACGACGGCGACGATCAACTGTTCGGCGACGAGGACGCGGACGTTCTCTTCGGCGGGCTGGGCAACGACCGACTTGAAGGCGGGGCCGGAGACGACACACTCGGCGGCGACGACGGTAACGACATTCTGATCGGCGGCGCTGGAAGCGACGAACTACGCGGCGGCGCAGGCAATGATTTGCTCACAGCCGAGTTGGACGCCACGGGCGGGTCGAGCTCGTCGACGCACGTTCTACTGGGGGACGCGGGCAACGATACGATCCACGGCGGCAACGGCGCCGATACGATCGATGGCGGCGGCGACGCAGACCGTATCTTCGGCTACGGCGGAAGCGATTCCATCCACGGTGGGCTGGGGAACGACATCATCGACGCCGGCGCGGGCAGCGACACCGTTTTCGGCGACGATGGCGACGACCAGATCACAGCCGGACTGGGGATCGACTTCGTATTCGGCGGCATGGGAAATGATTCGATCATCGCCGGCGCCAGCGCCGCCGGTAGCGAAACAAGCGGCAATACGCTGGAGGGGAACGCAGGAAACGACACGATCACCGGCGATCTGGGGGACGACACGATCGACGCTGGGGACGGCAACGACGTCGTTTTCGCCCTGGCCGGAAATGATGCCGTCACGCTCGGATTCGGCAACGACACAGCTTCGGGGGGCGCCGGGAACGACACCCTGTTGGGCAATGACGGCGACGACAGTTTGTCAGGCGGTGATAACGACGATCTGCTCATCGGCGGATTGGGCAACGACACGCTGGCGGGCAACGCTGGCCTCGACGTCCTCTGGGGAGACGCCGAGCTTGTCGGCCGGACGACGTTGTTGGCGTCGTTGGTCCTGCCGGGCCGATTCGCAGCCGCGGAAGCCGAGCACCCGACCGGCTACACGCCCCCTTTGATCACACCGGCGGTGCTGCTCGACGCGGCGGGGATTGACCTGGCATCGGGCGCGAACGGCGACGGCAATGACTTGATCTTCGGCGGCGGCGACAGCGACTGGCTGTTCGGCGGCGCGGGGAATGACCGCCTCGACGGCGAAGCAGGGAACGATTTTGTGCTGGGTGGTTTTGGGCTGGACGTCGCGCGCGGCGGCGGCGGCGACGACGTGGTTCTCGGCGGTTACGCCGACGACACGGTGCATGGCGACGACGGCGTCGATCAGGTGTACGGGGATGATTGGTTTGACGCCGCGCTGGCTCATGGTTCCGACAGCATATTCGGCGACGCTGGAACGGCCGGCAGTCAAGCCGGACAGCGACTGTGGGGAGGCGGCGGTTCCGATTCGTTATTTGCCTTTGCGCCCACCAGCGTGCTGGCGGCCGAGGCGTCGCTAATCGGCGACGAAATGCACGGCGGCGACGGCAACGATGCCCTGCACGGGAACCTGCGGCGCGAATTGATGTTCGGCGACGGCGGCAAAGATGACCTGCGAGGCGACAGTTTGGCCGGTCCCAACTATGCCACCAACAACAGCGCGGACACGATCGGCGCCAATGACACGATGTTCGGCGGCGGCGGCGAGGATCATCTGTTCGGCGGCGGCGGCAACGACGTCCTTTGGGGAGGCGCGAACTCCGACCTGCTCGAGGGGCAAGACGGCAGCGACCAGATGTTCGGCGGAAGCGATATTGATTTGTTCATCCTCGACGTCAATCCGTTGTACGGACCACAAAACGACGCGATCGACGGGCACGGCGGAAATCAAGCGGTGGGTGACGTGGTGGACGATCAGGCCACGGACATCGTGCAAATCATCGGCACGGCAAACGATGACGAAATCCGCTTGGCGGAGTTTGGCGACGGACGGATGGAGGTCTTCTTTCAGTCGTCGATCGGCGGCGTGCCGCTGTTCCCCGCGATCCATTTCCCCGTTGCGTGGCGCGGTCCGACGGGCGTGCCGCTCGTGGAGCAGTTTCGCATCGGCGGCCTGGCGGGGAGCGACACGATCGGCTTTACGTCGGGACAAACGGCGCTTGATCTGGGCGATCTGGCGGCGCGGAGCAACGATTTTGTTGGCGTGTTCGACGGTGGCGATGGGGACGACGTGCTGTTGGGAGGCGGCGCTCGGGATCGGCTCGATGGCGGCGCGGGCAGCGACATGGTGTTTGG
>JBBDYI010000257.1:0-3365 GCA_040901705.1 Pirellulales bacterium
CGCCGAACAAAACCTGCGGAAAAAACGCCAGCAATGACAGCTTGAAAGGGGTGGCTGCTCACACCCCACCTTACTTTCTACATCAACTCGCGGAAGCGGGCGAATAGATAGTCGCTGTCGTGCGGCCCGGCGGATGCTTCGGGGTGGTATTGCACGCAGAACGCCGGCAGACTGCGATGCCGCAGGCCTTCGATCGTGCCGTCGTTGAGATTGCGGTGCGTGACTTCGAGTTCGGCGGGCAAACTCTGCTCGTCGACCGCGAAGCCGTGGTTCTGCGACGTGATTTCGACCCGCTTGTTGTCGAGGTTCATCACCGGCTGATTGGCGCCGCGGTGGCCGAACTTGAGCTTGAACGTCTTGGCCCCGCAGGCGAGCGAGAGCAACTGGTGGCCCAGGCAGATGCCGAACACGGGCGTCTTGCCGAGCACGCCGCGGATCGTCTCGATGGCATAGTCGAGCGGCTCCGGGTCGCCTGGACCGTTGGAGAGGAACACGCCGCCCGGTTTGAGAGCGAGCACGTCGTCGGCCGAAGACGTGCCGGGCACAACCGTCACGCGGCAGCCGACCGTGGTCAGATAGCGCGGAATGTTCCACTTCATGCCGTAGTCGATCGCCACGACATGGGGCCGATCGTCCGCGGAAGCCCGCGCGGCCGCCGCTTCACTGCCAAGCGTCACCCACTCGCTGAGTCCTTCGTCCCAGGCGCGGACTTCGCTGGGCATGACTTCGCGGACCAAATCGCGGCCGACGAGGCCGGGGCTGGCCTTGGCTTTGGCGACTAGGCTGGCGTCGTCGAGGTCCGTGGTGCTGAGCACGCCGCGGAGCGCGCCGTGAATTCGCGTCCGCCGCACCAGTGCCCGCGTATCGATCCCCTCGATGGCTACGATATTCCACCGCCGCAAGTATTCCGTCAGTCCGCCGCCGGCGCGAAAATTGCTGGTCACGCGGCTGGCTTCGCGGACGACGAATCCGGCCAGATGCGGCCGCTCGCTTTCGCGGTCCTCGTCGTTGACGCCGTAGTTGCCGATTTCGGGGTACGTCATCGTGACGATTTGCCCCCGATAGCTTGGATCGGTGAGGATTTCCTGGTAGCCGGTCATTGAGGTGTTGAAACAGACTTCGCCGTCGACTTCGCCGGCCGCGCCGAACGAATGGCCGGTGAACACGGTTCCGTCTTCCAGGGCAAGCTTGGCGGGAGGGGACATGGGGCGGGGGATCGGGGGTCGGGATTCAGAGGGCGGGGATCAGGGGTCGGGTAAACTTTGCGGGCGATTGGCGAGCGCGTCAAGCTGCGGCGGGGCCATGCCCGATATCCAATCTACGGCTGTGGGTCTCCGGATCGATCGGCGCAAGCCAGTCGATTTCGGGCAGCCAAACTTGAGGGTTCTTGTCACGGCGAGCAAGAACCCTCTTTTTTTGCGCGCGGCGGTCAAGTGGCGGCGACGCTGGCACTTGGGGGAAGTATATTCACACGACTAAGAACGTGCCAGTGTCCGCACGGCTTGCGATTACGGCAGATCGCGTGTGAAACCGGGGCGGCAGCCTGATCCTTTACGCCCGCGAGAGAAACTCGCCCGTCCGGGTGTCGACTTTGACCATCTCGCCCGACGTCAAATACTCCGGCACATAGATGACCAGACCCGTTTGCAGCTTGGCCGGTTTGGTTCGCTTGGTTGCCGAGTCGCCTTTGACGGCCGGGTCGCATTCGACGACTTGCAGGGTGACGGTCGTGGGGAGTTGAATGCCCACGCACTCGTCGTTGTAGATCATGGCGACCATGCCTTCGAGTTCTTCGGTGATGTACTGGCGTTCTTCCTCGATCAGCTCGCTGTCGAGCGCGAACTGGTTGTAGTCGGCCTCGTCGAGGAAGTGCGACTGCGTGGCGTCGGCGTACATGAACTTCACGCTGCGGCGTTGAAAGTCGGCTTCGGGCAGTGAGTCGGTGCCCTTGAGCGTGAGGTCGACCTTCTGTTTCGACACCAGATTGCGGGCGCGAAACTTGTACAACGTCGCTGCCCCGCGGGCCGATGGCGATTGGACCGAAATTCCGGTAATCATTACCGGCGCGTCGTTGTAAACGACCACCGCACCGGGTTTGATGTCTTTGGCGAGCATAGAGGTTGGAGGTTCGGGGCTCTGGGTTCGGGATTGGACGGCGTCGTCTCGCGGTCTTTCCGGCCTTCGACCTTTCAGACCACCGTGCCCGTCTGCGGATCGACGGCCAATCCGTCGGTCAAATCGACGAGTGCGTCGAGCACGACGAGCAGGGCGCTGGGATCGAACACTTCGTCCAGTTCGTCTTCCTCGCCGTCGCCGCCGGCCATGCCGCTGGTGATTCCGCTGGCGACGTCCTGGAAGTGAAGCACGTCGAGCCGGGCCGTCGAGCCGGCCAACTTCTTCAGTTCCGCCGCATCGCCGCCGCTGCGTTTCATTTCCTTGACGAATTGCGCGACCTGTTCGGTCACCTCATCGCCTTGAAGGAAGCAGATGTCGAGCGCTGCGAAGTCGTCCGGCGAGACCAGCGTCACCGCCTCGAACTGGCCCTCGTCGTCGGCCTGAAGGTTTTGCAAATCGAAACGGTCGTTCAGTTTGGCGAGCACCGATTCGAGCTGCGACACCGTGGGCCGTCGCCGCACGTCGAACATCACGAAGTACGTTTCGCGCCAGCGATAGGCGGGGTTTTCGAATGTGGACATGGCAGGGCCTGCTGAAGGTTCAAGTTTCAACGGCTCAAGGCTGAAGTTTCAAGTTTCAAGGTTCAAGTTTCAAGTTTCAAATAAGGTCTAAGGTTTAAGTATGAAAAACTCAAACGAAAACTTGTAAATCGAGTTCAACTGAACTTCGAAACTTGAGCCTTGAGCCTTGAACCTTTCGTCACGGTTCTTCCCAGGGGCCTTCGCCGGGGTCTTCGCCGGGGCCGTAGCCGCTGCCCCATTCTTCGAGTGCCTTGAGCACGCCGTCGCGTTCCTCCGGCGACGTGGCCCAGACGGCTTCGTCTTGTTCCAGCCGGACTTCGTAACAGCCTTCGCATTGGCAGTCGTCTTCGCCGCAAAAATGGGGCGTCTTCGACACCCAAACCACGCGCCACAACGGCACATATTTGTCGTCGACCATGCAAAACGTCGGTACGCTCATATTCTCATCGATTCCTATCGGCAGACCCTGTCGGCATGCATGCGGCGGGCGATTCACCGCCGATTTTATGCATGCCCGCTCGACGGAATGCATTTTAAGCAAAACCAGGGCATCTTGGCGATGGGCCGACGGCGGAACAACTCCCACTCCGCAAGACTACCGCCGCAAACAGAGCGCTTATCCCGAAACCGAATTCTGTAGGAGGCGAATCCTTTCGCCGATCGCGCGCG
>JBBDYI010000257.1:3375-12574 GCA_040901705.1 Pirellulales bacterium
GGTCGGGTGGCTGTTCCTTCGGCGAAAGGATTCGCCTCCTACAGATTCTGGAAATGGCATTTACTTCCCGCCAAGCTCGGCCGCTCGGCGCGAAGCCGCTTCGACGGCTCGTACGAGGATGCCGCGAAATCCGGCGTCTTCGAGCACGGCGAGGCCGGCGATCGTCGTGCCGCCGGGGCTGGCGACGCGGTCTTTGAGCGCGGCCGGGTGTTCGCCGGTGGAGAGCACCATTTCGGCCGCGCCCTTGACGGTTTGTGCGGCCAGGGCGGTCGCCACGTCGCGGGGCAGTCCGCAGAGCGTTCCGCCGTCGCTCAGCGCTTCGATCATCTGATAGACGAAAGCCGGCCCCGAGCCGGATAAGCCCGTCACGGCGTCAAGATGCTTTTCGTCGACCCGCACGGCCTTGCCGACCGCGCCGAGCAATTGGTCGAGCAGTTCGCCGTCGGCATCGGTTGCGCCGCGGCCCAGCGAAAACGCGCTGGCGCCCTGGCCGACGAGCGCCGGCGTGTTCGGCATGACGCGAGCCAGCCGGCCGTGGGCGAGCGACGACTCCAATGCGGACAGCGGTACGCCCGCGGCGATCGAAACGACGAGCTTCTTGTCGTCAATGAAGCCACCGGCGGCCAGTGCAGCGCTCATCTGTTGCGGCTTGACGGCCAAAACAATGACATCGCACGCGCCCAGCGTTTTCGCGAGCGCGGCCAAGTCCGCCACGTTTGCACCGCTGAGTTCCGCGGCGAATCGATCCCGCGCGGCGGCGATTGGATCGACTGCCGCAAGCTGGTCTGCGCGAACCAAGCCCGCCGCAAGCCAGCCGCGCGCCAGCGCCGTGGCCATCTGTCCGGCTCCGATGAAACCGATCCGCTCGCTGAGCATGACGCGATACGCCAACCGAAATGGACGCGATAGAAAAAGGCGCCGTTGCGGTCCGACCGCCAACCGGCTCAGGAAAATTCGGCGAAGCACCGACGGGCGACAGTATACAAGAGAAGCAACTGGCGAACACGGTCCAGTCGGCAAATGGTCGTTATGCTTGCCGTCGATCGGGGCACCGTCCGCGCAATTGCCGCCGAGGCACTACCGACGGCTCGCTGTTACGGCGAAACCGGCGGGCAGTGCATCAGCACGTAATCTTCCAGACGAATGCGGCGGTTCGCCTCGGGCACGTCGGAAAAGATGCCGTCGAGCAGATCTTTCACCCGCTCCGGCAACGCGCGGTAGAAATTGTGCTTGCCTTCGCGGCGGCATTCGATCAGCCCGGCGACGCGGAGCAGCGCCAGGTGGTGGCTGACGGCCGGCTGACTTTGGCCGAGCACGTCGCACAGCGCGCGGACGTGACATTCGTCGTTGGCCGTAAGCAGCGCGAGAATGCGGAGGCGGGTTTCGTCGGCCAGCAGCTTGAACAGCTTGGCGACGTCTTTGATGGCCGCGTCGGTCAGGATGGGCAACCTACCCTTATTCGCGGCGGAATGGTTGGTCGCGTTCACGGAGGATCCTTGTGATGTGGAATAGGATCGAGGACGCATGAGAAGTGTGTCGGACATGATGCACCGAGAATGGATTGCGGCCGAAAACGCCTGCCGATCGCGGGACGGTCGACGCGACAAACGTCGAACGCGCCGATGGCGGGCGCAAGGCCAAGCTTGAACGAGCGATTCGATGTGGAAGTGAAATGCCGCGGAAAGGATTGCGTTCCCGTTCGCTCCGCTGCCGCAGAACGCAGCAGTTCCGATTTGTCTGTGGAGCGAGTTTGTTCCGAGCGGCCAGCCGTGATTGTAACACTTCCGGCAGCCGCTGGGAAATAGTCCGGACCGGTTTTTCCGGAAAAAACGCCCGCAAAAAGCCACGCGGGTCGAGTCCGAGTGCTAGCAGCCGCCGCGCTTCCGCGGCACGTGGCGTGCTGAACTTCGGCAGCGGCGGGCTACTGCGCCGCGACGAGGGCCGCCCGGTCGGCAAGTTGCTGCTTGACGAGCGCCAAGAGCCGACGCACGGCTCGTTCGCTCCGCTGGACGGCCTCGGCCACTTCGGCGATGTCGTTGCCTTGCAGGTACAACTCCAGCATCTGCCGCTGGAGCGGCGAGAGGCTTTCCATCACCAGTTGCAACTCTTCGACTGCCGCGGTCGCGTCGGCCGGCGAGGGTTCGCGGGCAAGCTGCTCGGCGGGAAAATTGCCCAAGCTGTCTTCGGCCGACAGGCTTTGCTCGCGATCGAACGAACGCTTTTGGGCGGAGTGGAACTCGACCTGTTTGTGCAGCTTGTTGATCGTGATCGTGGCCAGCAGCCGCCACAGGTCGCCGTTGCGGTCGAGCGTGTATTGGCCGTCGCGAGCGCGGGTGAAAAAGCTGCGATAGACCGACTGCACGACGTCCTCCGGGTCGACCCGCTGAGCCAGCTTGGCGGATAGCCGCGTCCGCGCGAACGCCACCAGGCGATTCACGTAACGATGGAAGATCGCATCCGCGGCGGCCTGATCGCCTTTTCGGCAGCGGGCGAGCAGATCGGCCATGTCGCCGTCCGCCGGTTGGCCGTCGTTTACTTTGTCGTCGGCCACGTTGTCGGCCATGAATTCGCTCGATCTCGGGCGGAGGGAGCAGTCCGTGACGCCATGCCCAGGAGACCAGGCACGCTATGGCTATAATTATGACTCAATCTCCGCGGTGGACCAAGCCGGCGGCGAAACGCGGTCGATTTGTCGCCAATTTGTGGCGGCACGCCGTCTGGCAAGTTTGCATCGCGGCGCGGGCCGACTAGAATTTCGGTTCGTCTTGGTTCAAATGCGCGGCGGCTCGATACACCGATTGCTCCGCGCCCGATCGCACCGCGGCGATTGCCGCACCTCGTCCGCTTTGTTTGGGAGTCGTCGAACGTTGTCCACCGCGCTTCAGGAAATCGTGAGTTGCATGGGACAGCCGGTGGCCGGTAATCCTACGCAATACATCGTCGAAAAGGCGTTTGCCGCGGCCGGACTCGATTGGCGGTACCTCACGCTGGAAGTTTCGCCGGAGCGGCTGGCCGATGCCGTCCGTGGCATGAAGGCGATGGGCTTTCGCGGCGGCAACTTTACCGTGCCGCACAAGGTGGCGGTCGTCCCGCTGCTCGACGGATTGAGCCAGGCGGCGGAAATGATTGGCGCCGTAAACTGCGTGAACCACATCGACGACAAGCTGATCGGCGAGAACACCGACGGCAAAGGTTTTTTGCAATCGCTTCGCACCGTCGTCGATCCGGCCGGCAAGCAGATCGTCGTCCTCGGCGCAGGCGGCGCAGCGCGAGCGATCGCCGTCGAGTTGGCCCTCGCCGCCGCCGCCGCGATCACCGTCGTCAATCGCACCCGAGTGCGCGGTCAGGAATTGGTCGATCTGCTCGCCGGCAAGACCGCCGCGGCGGCGACGTTCGTCGAGTGGCGAGGCGAATATGTCGTGCCGCCGGAGACCGACGTGCTGATCAACGCCACGTCGATCGGGCTGAACGATCCGTCGGCCCGCGTGAGTGTGGCGGTCGATTCGTTGCGTGAAGGTCTGGTGGTGGCCGACGTCGTGTTCAATCCGCCGCAGACGCGGTTTTTGATGGAAGCCGGCTCGCGGCGCTGCACGACGCTCGACGGGCTCGGAATGCTCGTGAATCAGGCGGTGGTGTGCTTCGAAATCTGGACCGGCGTCACGCCCGACGCGGCCGTGATGCGCGAGGCGCTCGAAGAGTTCCTGGAACTGTAACGACGGCTCGACGGACAGGGTGTCGCAGTTTCCGCGGCTCCACAACTCGCGTGGCGACGGGGCATCGGCCGTGCTAGGATACCGGCTCGGCCGGTCGATAGATCGACGCCTAATTTTGGCACGACCGAGAAACCAGTCGCCTGCGGCGGTCATTCTTCATCGACCGCCGATTTGCCGGCCCCTCGACCGCCAAGCCATTCCCCGCCCCGCGAAATCCTCCCGCCCAAACAAGAGAGGCTTCTTATGTTCTTCCGTGCCCGAGTCTGCGCGACGCTGTTCGCCGTATCGCTGGTTGCGGTTTCGGCCGACGCCGTTATTGCAACCGCCGCCGAACCGGCCGTAGTTGCGACCGCGGCCGCCGCTCCTGCTGCCGCCAAGTCGACGTCTTGGTCTCAATGGCGCGGCCCGAACCGGGACGGCATCTCGCCGGAGAAGAACCTATTGGCCGAGTGGCCGGAGGACGGTCCGGCGGTGGTTTGGAAGGTCAAAGACCTTGGCCGCGGTTATGCGAGCGTGTCGATTGGGGATGGCAAGATTTTTTCGATGGGCAGCCGCAAGAACGTCGAGCACCTCATTGCGCTCGATTTGGCCGACGGTCACGAACTTTGGGCCACGGCGGCCGGCGACGCGGACCACAGCAACTGCACGCCGACCTACGATGGCGAGCGGTTGTACGGCGTCGGACTCAACGGCCATCTCACCTGCGTCGACGCCAAGACGGGCGAGCAGCTTTGGCAGCGGCATTTTGCCAAGGACTTCCAGGGCAAGATGCACTCTGGCTGGGGCTTTAGCGAATCGCCGCTGGTCGATGGCGACCGGCTGATCTGCACGCCCGGCGGCAAGGAAGCGATTCTGGCCGCCCTCGATAAGAAAACTGGCGAAACGATCTGGACCGCCGTCATGCCCGACCGCAAGGAGGTTGGCGACCGCGGCGGCGACGGGGCGGCGTACTCGTCGGTGGTCGTTAGCGAAGCGGCGGGCGTCAAGCAATATGTGCAACTCGTCGGCCGCGGCGTGATCGGCGTGCGGGCTTCCGACGGCAAAGTGCTGTGGACCTACAACCGCATCGCCAACGGGACGGCGAACATTCCCACGCCGATCGTCCACGGCGACTACGTTTTCTGCTCGTCGGGCTACGGCACCGGCGCGGCGCTGCTCAAGCTCGAACGCGATGACGATGGTGCTGACGCCGGCATCAAAGCCACCGAGCAATACTTCCTCGACGCCAAGAAGATGCAGAACCACCACGGCGGCATGATTCTGCTGGGCGATTACATCTACTGCGGCAAAGGCCACAACGAGGGCTTCCCGCTGTGCATCGAATGGAAGTCGGGCAAGACGGTCTGGGAACCGGGCCGCGGTCCCGGCGGCGGCTCGGCGGCGATCGCTTACGCCGACGGCAACCTCTACTTCCGCTACGAGTCCGGGGTGATGGCCCTGATCGAAGCCACGCCCAAGGAATACCGCCTAAAAAGCCAATTCAAAATCGCCATCAAGCACGGACCGAGCTGGCCGCATCCGGTGATCAACGATGGGAAGCTGTATCTGCGGGATGAGGATGAATTGATTTGTTACGACATCGGCCGCGAGTGAATGACAGTCCGCCGCTGCTCCATCTTCCAGCGGCTTTATTGTCAAACGAAACGGCCGATAACCGAAGCCGGCTCAGAAGGGCCAGGCGATTGGAATCACGACCAGTGCCGTTATCGTGACCAGCAGTGTTAGCGGCCAGCCGACGCGGAAGAAGTCGCTGGGGCGATAGCCGCCGGGGCCCATGACCATGAGATTGGTTTGATAGCCCAGCGGCGTTAAGAAACTGAGCGAGGCGGCGAGCGTGACGCCGATCAACAGCGGCCGCGGACTCATGTGGGCGGCCAGCGCCACTTTCAGGCAGATTGGAAAGAGCATCGCGACGACGGCCGCGTTCGAGAGCATTTCGGTGAATACCAGCGCCATCACGTACAACGCGACGAGCAGGACGTAGGGATTCGGTCCCACCACGTCGACCAGTATTGCGGCGAGGTGCTTTGCCGCGCCGCTGACTTCGATCGCTTTGCCGAGGCCCAGCGCCGCGGCGATCGTCACCAACACTTGCAAGTCGAGCGCCGAACGGGCCGACGACGCCGGCAGGCACCGCGTGACGACCATTAGCGCCGCGACGGTGATGGCGGCCAGGGCCGGATTGGTGAACTGTGCCCACGACTTCGGGCCGATGCTTTCCAGTCCCATCCAGACGACCATGCCGACGACGAGCAACGTCGACAGCCACGCCCGATCGTGGCGCATCGCCGCGTAGCCGTCGACGCTACTGACGAGGTAGAAATCGGGGCTGTTCTGGAAGGATTCGGCGAAGTCGGTCCTCGTTTGCAGCAGCAGCGTATCGCCCGGTTCGAGCTGGATATCGCCGATCTTGGTTTGCATCTGCTGGCCGTTTCGATGGACCGCGACGACGGCAGCGCCGTAGCGTCCGCGAAAGTTCGCGCGGCGGACGGTGTTGCCGATCAGCGGCGACGTGGGCGAGAGGACGGCTTCGGTGAGACGGCGCTGCTGGCGTTCGTTGGGCCGAAATTCGTAGGCCATGTCGGCGGCCGGCACGAGGCCCGGAATCCGTTCCAAGTCGACGATCGTGGTGACCACGCCGGTGAACACGAGCCGATCGCCGGCGTGAATTGTGTCTTGCGGCGTGACGGGCGTGATGATGTCGCCCTGGCGATTGATTTCGATCAAGAACAAGCCCGGCAGGTGCCGCAGGCCGGCGGCCTCGACCGTTTGGGAGCATAACCGGCACTCCGGCCGCACGAGCATTTCGACGAGGTACTCGCGGCGGTGATCGCCCAGCTTTTTGACCATGTCCTGCCGCTCGGGCAAGATTCGCCGCGCGAAGAGCAGCAAGAAGCCCGTGCCGACGAGCGCGCAGGGAATGCCTGCCTTGCCGATCTCGAACAAAGTCATCGGCCGCAACTCGTTGCGAAACGATTCCTCGTACCGCGCCGTTTTGGGGTCTTTCGCCGCCAGTGCGACGTCCTGTCGATACTCGTCCTTGAGCAGTCCATTGGCGACGACGTTCGTGCTGGTGCCGATCAAGGTGCAGCAGCCGCCGAGGATCGAGAAGTAGCTCAGCGGAATCAGCAGTCGCGAGGGCGAGACGCTGCGCTTGCGGCACCAGTCGACCACCACCGGCAGCAACATCGCCACGACCGGCGTATTCGGCAGAAAGCCCGACACGGGCACGGTCGCCGCGATTCGCCGCATCGCCACGCTTTCGGAATCGACGCGGCCGAGCAATCGCATTCCAACCCAATCGAGCACGCCGGTGTCTCTTAGACCGGCGGCGACGACGAACAGCGCACCGACCATCAACACGCCGGTGTTGGCGAAGCCAGCGAGTGCTTGTTCCGGGGTGAGCGCGCCGCAAAGCGTGACGACCACCAATCCGCCGAGGAACAACACGTCGGGCGAAAGTGCGTGGCGTCGCTGAAGCAACACCATCACGGCGAGCGAGACGGCGATCGACATCCAAGCTTCGAACGACATCGACCGTCACGCTCCCGTGTATTGAAATCTGCGGAAACCGAGTCGCGGCGGAGGTTTTTGTGCTCGCTCGCCGGCCGCAATGTCAATGTAGCCATTGAGTTGCGCCGGCGGCCGCCCGACATCCGGGACACCGCGCGGTCTGCTATTGTTCAGCCCGCCGAGTATACGCGGGGCGATCCAGGCGGGCAAACGGCCGAACGATAAGCCGCCTTCGATGGGTCGTCACAGACGGTACGCCCGTAACGGACGGTGTGATCGGGCAGGATTTCCACGCTTCTCTGTTCGCGCGAACCCGGCATCCAAGTCGATGGTAGACGAAAAACTAAGGGTCAATTGCCTAATATGCCCAGCTTTGCCACTCCGATACCAAACTACGTCGCCAGACCACGCAACTTTAGCGGCCAAGGTTTGGACGACCTCGATGATTGAATTTCCGATGATTGAATTTCCAACGGGAAGCATCTGTGGCGGCAGGTCGAAGGGAGTCGGGCCAGGACCGGCCGCCGACGAAGAAAGCGAGTTACCTGGAGCGCGGCCGCGATGCGGCGTGGCGCGCGATTGCGACGGCTCTCAACCGTCGTGGTCGTGCGACCGAACCGACGGCCAGCTACGCTCTGCGACGCCCAACTTGACGAACGCGCGTGTGCGTTCGCGTCGAAAAAAAACACGCTCGCTGCGGTCGGTGTCAAAACCGGCTCGTGCAGCATCCTGGCGAGCGACGAAACAACCTGCTTGGTCACGGGAGGATTAAGCGTCATGGCTCTATCGTTCTTGTACGGTTCGACGTTTTGGATCGCCACGTCGATCGCTTCGGCGCAATTGGCGTTCCCTGGCGCAGTCGAGCGGGCGGCCGAAAACCTCGCCGCGCGCGCCACCGCTTCCGCGGAAGTAACTCCAGCGCAGGTAGCTTCGGCCGATAACGGTTCGGCGGCAGCCGTTGCGTCGCCCTCTCGATCTACTTCGTCGCTCGCCTGCCCCTTCTGCGACGGTGGCGACTGCATCGTCTGCAACCAGAGCGGCTATCGCCTCGATTACGATGCCTGTGGGCCATACTACGGCGGCCCGTTCTTCGACGAGCCGTGCTACGCGCCGCCATTTTCCTCCGCAGCTTCGGTGCCCGCCCCCAAGGCGACCGAACCCGACGATCTGGCCGACGAAGTGCCGGTTGCTGTCGCAGAGTTCGACGGTGCGGGCGAAAATGGTGTGGGCGAAAACCATGACGTCCCCGAACGGGCGGGGCTGCTGTCGACGCTTTCGAATGCCGTCGACCGCGCCCCTGGCGTGGCCGCCGTTCGCGGATCGGTTAGCGCCGGCGTGCTCGAAGCCTCAAGGGCGTTGGAATTGGCTCGTCAGTGGCTCGCCGGTCGGCCGCGTGTGGCGACGGTCGAACTGCCGCCGGCACGCACCGAAGCGTCCGACAAACTGCGAGACTGGTTCGCCAGCAGCAATTCTCCCGAAATTGCAGGCAACGTCGAGTCGTTGGCCGAACCCGCGGTAACCAAAAATGTTGCGCCGTCCGTCGCCCAGATCGATTCGCTGGTTCCCGCCGAAGCGTTTGCGCCGGACGCCGCCACAGCGAACGCAGCCGGTAAGCCGTCGTTCGTCGATTGGGAAGCCAAGCTGGCCGAGGCCTACCTCGATCGGTCACGCGCTGAAGCGTCCAGTGCGGCGACGGTCGATTCCGGCTTGGCCAAATCGGGCCGGGTGGAGTCCGGTCCAAACGTCGATCCGAACGTCGTCGCACCGGCGATCCGCACGGCCGCGGTCGCACTCGAGCGGTTGGGACACGCGGCGTTGAACCTGTCCGGCCGGCTGAGAAATATGGCCGCCGGCAGCATTCTGCAATAGGCACTGCATTCTTCAATAGGCACTGCGCGAAATGGATTGACGGCGATCGCCCGCGTTGGGATACGGGAGAGCAGTGCCCCGCGGGGAACTACAGCCCCCTCGCA
>JBBDYI010000257.1:12584-17363 GCA_040901705.1 Pirellulales bacterium
CGCACCGACTCGAAGCCGCGGCGGCTGGGTCGGTGCGAGGACAGCGCAGTGCTTCGAGATGACAGCGTGCCGCCAAGTGGGCACCGGAATTCGATAGTCGTCGGCCGGCGTTCTGCGAGTGCGTTGTCCGCAGCACGTTGATTGGCGAAAGGCGACAGACGAACGCGGGCTTGCTTTTGGTGATGGGTGGCCTGGTTTTTGGTGGAAAGCGGGCTGGAAATCTGGTATGGTCGGAGTCGTTTGATGGTTTGAGGTTCGTACGGAGGGCCGATTGGCTGGCGCGATGCCGCGATACGCGCACGATTTGTGGGAGTATCGATTGACGATCGCTTGCTGAACCACCCGAAAGAGGGAATTATTTGACATTACTCGCGTTTTTTTTGCGGTGCGGGACGCTAATTTGCCGAGTTTTCGGTTTTTTCTTGACTGAGCTTGACTGGCAGATTGGTACTGAAACCGATCCGAAGGGTTGACAGCGCCTGATTATTTCCGACGGATCCAATGGTCGGAGCAAGTGGGTTATCGAAACGCCCTTCTCGTTGCCGTCTTTGGTTGAGCAGCCGAGGCTCGGCGTCCGTTCGACGCTGGCGGAGTTCCGGTCGTGCGGGCGCTCCACCTTTCCCAAATCGCCGCAACCGCACAATTTTGCGGATTTCGGTAGCGAGACGAATCGGGCCTGAATAAAATGGGGCTAAGTGAGCGTATAGGTCGAACGGGCCGCAGCTAGACTTGATCGGTTGTGCAATGGGCGATTTCTCGTCCCGCGCGGTCGGCGGCCCAGCGACTCGACGCCCATCGTCTTGGGAGGATCGGATTCCTTCCCGTTAACAATTCGCTTGCTGCCCACGTGTCAGGGCCGTCTTTCCCGGAACAAGGCGGTCGGCACTTGTGTCTATTCGTATTTTGGTGGAGGACGTGATATGTCCATGTCTTGGCGATTCTGGTTTTCCGTTCCATTGGCCGCGGCCATCGCGGCCGCTCCGCTGGGCGAATTTGCGTGTGCCGCGGAACCCTCCGCGCCGCAAAACACCGCGTCGCAAGGCGCGGCGAAGCGCGAAACGATTCGCGTCCACGCTTACTCGAAGGTGGTGGACGGCAACCACCGCGATTACTTCGCCGCCTGTCTGATTCCGAGCGCGTCGATTGAGGCAAAGGCCGGCGCGGATGTGGTCGTGTTGTTCGACACGTCGGCCAGCCAGGTCGCCGCGTTCCGCGACAAGGCGCTCGCGTCGCTCGACGCGCTGATCGCCCGGCTCGGCCCGCAGGATCGCGTCCATTTGATGGCGGTCGATCTCGACGGCACACCGCTGACCAAATCGTTCGTCGCCGCTGGGAGCGCGGAACTCAAGGCCGCGGTGGCGAAGCTTCGCGAGCGAACGCCGCTGGGTTCGACCGACATGATCGCCGCGCTCAAGAGCGGCGCGGCGGCCTTCGAGTCCAAGTCGGCCCAACGCCGCGCGATGGTCTACATCGGCGACGGCTATAGCCACGCGAACCTCAACGCCGCGAAGAAAATGGCGGCGGTGCTCGACGATCTCGTGGCTTGCGAAATCGCGGTCACCACGTACTCCATCGGTCCGCGGCGAAACGGCGAGTTGCTCGCCAACATCGCCAACCAGACTGGCGGCATGATGGCCATCGACGGCGCGAACTATTCGGCCGAAGCGGCTGGCGATTATTTGACCAAGTCGGCCGCCGGCCTCGTGGCCTGGCCGGTCACCGTTCACTTTCCCGCCGGCGTCGAAGTCTTTCCCGCTCGCCCGATTCCGCTGCGGTTCGATCGCGACACGATCGTGCTCGGCGCCGGCAAGGTCGCCGCCGGAGCGTCGATCGAAATCGACGCCAAGGTGGCCGGTCGCACGGAGAAGTTCCGCTGGACGGCTCCGGCCGCGGAGCCGAAGGACGATAACGCCTATCTCGCCGGACTCATCGAAAACGCCCGCGCCGATGGCGGGGCCGGCCTGACGACGCTCGGCAGCGACGGTTTGTTGATCGTCCGCCGCGCCGCCGAACGCAAAGTCGATTTCATTGCCGGTCAGGCCCGACAAGCGGTTGCTACCGACAACCTTCTCGGCGCCCGTCCGTTGATCGACGAGTTGCGGTCGATCGATCCGCAGCATCCGGCACTGGCGTTGTTGGAAAAGGCCTACGCCGAGAAGCATCTGGCTCGCGACAAAGCCAGCCCGGCGGCGAACCAACCGAAATCTGTCGCGAGCGAGCCAGCCGCGACCGGACCCGCCTCGACACAACCGGCGGCGACGATCAAATCGCGCGGCGACGCCACGCGGAGCACGCGTCGCAATCCGTTCATGCTCGTCGCGCTGCAACAGGAAGCGCCGCCCGCCGATGACTTGTTCGGCGACACGCCGCCCGCTGATGCCCCGCCCGCGGATGCCCCGCCGGCCGATGCGGCTGCGGCCGACGCCGACGCCGCCCCCGCGGACGCTCCCGCGGCCGCCGCCGCCGAAAAATTCGCGCCGCCGCCCGCGGCCGCGCCGGACGACAATCGATTCATCGACGACTTCGGAGAATATAAGAAACGTCAGAACGAGTTGATCGCGAAGGAAACGGAAGTCGAAATCAGCGAAGCTCGTCGGATCATGCAGTCGAATCCGACCAAGGCCAAGGAAGACATGAAGCTGCGGCTGGACTACCTCGATCGCGCGGCCGACTTGTATCCGGAAGTTCGCTCCCAATTGATCGACAAAGTCACGGTCGCGGTTCGTCAAGCGGAAAAACGCGAGGCCAGCTTCGAGGAAGAGCAGGCGATTCGCCGCCTGGCCGAGGGCCAACACATCGAACGCGATCGCATCCAAAAACAACTCATCCGCAACCAGGAAAAGGTCCGGCAGTTGGTTGAGCAATTCCGCGTATTGCTCGACGAAGGATCGTACGAGGAGGCCGATGCGTCGGTCGCCGCGCACATCGAAAGCATCTATCCCGACTCGGCACTGGCGACGTCGACGCGCGAAGTGGCCCGGGCGACCGACGCCTTTCGCACGTGGAAGTACACGTACAATCAGCACGTCAAGCGCTACAACCAGGCGATGCTCCAGGTCGACGCCTCGGCGACGCCGTTCCCGGATAACATTCCGATCATCTACCCGGACGCCGAATTCTGGGAATCGCTGACGAATCGCCGCAAGCAGTACGCATCGGTCGACTTGCAGAAGAAGGGCAGCGCCGAAGAGAAGATTTTCCGCGCCCTGGGTGAGAACGCGGACTTCACGTTGCTACAGATGCCGCTGCAGCAGTTTGCCGACCAGATCGAGCAGCAGCACAAGATTCAAGTCGAGATCGACAACCGGGCGTTGCTCGAAGCCGGCCTGGATGCGGAAGGGATCTTGCTCAGTCGCGACCTGCGCGGCATTTCGCTCCGTTCGGCGCTGCGGCTGATTCTCAAGGAACACGACCTCGTGTACGTCGTTCAGAACGAAGTGTTGTTGATCACGACGTCCGACAAGGCCCTTTCGGTAATGACCACCAAAGTGTATCCGGTGGCCGATCTGGTGTTGGCGATTCGCAATATCGACATTCCGAGCATGCCGTTGCCGTTCCGCGATATTTTCGGCGGTTTGAGCACGGCCGGCGACGATGCCGGCGGCGGTGGCGGCCTGGGCGGCGGCGGCGGTGGCGGGGCAGGCTTCTGAAGCCCGGACCGTTTACGCAAATGCCGCGTCCAACGATGACGGACACGCAGTAAATCACGTTTCGTGGCCCGCAGCACGATCAAACCATACGACTCACGACTTCTCGCTGTGTTGGAGAAACTTGCCGTGCGAAAACTCCTGATTACTTCCGTCGCGGTTTGCTCGTTGAGCGGATTCGCGCTGGTTGCCGCCGCGCCGGCGGACGAAGACCTGGTCATTCGCAAAGGGGCGGTCGTCGGTTCGCCCGCCGCGAAGGCGCCTGCTGAATCGGTACCTGCTGCGAAAGTCGCTCCCGCACGGCCGAGCGCGGCGGCGGCCGAGTCGGTCGGCAAGTCCGAACGGATCGAGCCCAAGCGCATCGAGATCGCACCTGCCGAAGGTCAGTCGCTGGCGGCCGCGTGGGATGTGTGGTTCGCGGATTGGAAGAAGGGTCTGCCGCAAGGCGAAGCCGCCGCCGATCGCGCGACGGCGGAACTCGAACGGAACCTGCGCGAGACGGCCCGCCGCCTCGTCGCGGAAGCAAAATACGACGAAGCGGTCGCGGCGCTCGAGGCCGGGATGCGAAACGGTGAGCCGCGTCCGTGGATGTACGAGGCGTTGAGCGTTGCGATGCAGGCCGCCGGCTCATCCCGCGCCGATTTGGAACGGGCCTTGATGTCCGCGGCCGATCTTGGCGCCGGCGACGTCGACCACTTTTTGTACCTCGCCCATTACATGACGCGCGTCGGTCTCGACCGCAGGGCGCTGGCGATGTTCCGCGACGTGGCCGAGTTCGATCCCACTCACACGGACGCATTGATCGCCGCGATGGCCACGGCCGAACGTCTTGGCGATGCCGACTCGATCCGCTGGGCGACGGTCGCCGTCCTCGGCCAGGAGTGGACCAGCAAGGAAAGCAACGTCGCGCATCAGGCGTTGCGACAGGCCCAGTCGTTGCTGGCCCGTCTCGGCAAGGAAGACCCCGCCGAAGCCGCCGCCTACCAAAAGGAAATCGACGAAGCCCGCGCCCGCGACCTGGTCATCCGCGTATCGTGGACCGGCGACGCCGACGTCGACATTTCGGTTCTCGAACCGACCGGCACCGTGTGCTCGTTCCGTCAGCCGCGCACTACGGGCGGCGGCGTGATCC
>JBBDYI010000258.1:0-2739 GCA_040901705.1 Pirellulales bacterium
CCAATGGTGGTGGGACTGACATTTAGCCCCCCGGTGAACACACCGGGGGCAATCGGCGCCACAAAGTCAACCCGCGCAAATGCACCGGCAAACTCACCAATCGCCGTGTGATTTACGGCGCCAATCACCGAAGCCGCCGATAAGCGTCCACGGCCAGTTCGTCGCAGCGGTCGTTCTCGGGATGCCCGCTGTGGCCGGCCACCCGGTGGAAGCGAATCTGGTGCTGGGCGACCAGTTCGTCGAGCCGCTGCCATAGCTCGACGTTCTTGACTTCCTTGTTCGCGCCGCGCTCCTTGCGCTGCCAGCCGTTGCGCTTCCAGCCGGCCATCCACTGCGACAAGCCCATGCGCACGTACTCGCTATCCGTGTAAAGATCGACGAGCGACGGCTTCTTCAGCGACGCCAACCCTTCGATGACCGCTTGCAGTTCCATCCGGTTGTTGGTCGTGTGCGGCTCGGCGCCCGCCTTTTCCATTTCCTTGCCGGTCGCGGGATGCTTGAGGATGAACGCCCAACCGCCCGGCCCCGGATTGCCGCCGCAACCGCCGTCGGTGTACAGCAGCACGTGCGGAAGCGCGGCTTCGGCGTCGGCGTCGGGGGCAGCATCGGGCACGGTATTCTCAACGGGCGAATTGCGAGCAGGCATGGGCGGTGACGCGACAACGTAGAGTGTGGGTGATACGAACCGAAACGTGGGGTGCGAACGCGGCAGAGCAAAAACGCCACTGCTAGGACTGGTACGACGCGGCGGTCGATATCTCCTCACCGCCCTCGCTCTGCGGAGCGTCCGCGAGCGGCGCCGCCAGCAGCCGTTTGGCGTCGATCGGACGAAGTTTCGTCAATTCGTCCACATCCTCGGCCAGCGGAGAAATCGACCGCGGCCGATCCGCCAACCGCCACGGCATGCGAACCGTAAACGTGCTTCCCCGGCCGAGTTCGCTGGCCAGCGCGATCTCGCCGCCCAGCAGTTTGCACATCTCTTTGACGATCGACAACCCCAGCCCGGTGCCGGAATGTTCGCGCGTCATCGCGTCGCCGCCGATGAGCGCCGTCGCGCCCTGGCGAAACTTCTCGAAGATCACGTGTTGATCTTCCGCCGCGATGCCCACGCCGGTATCACTCACCACCAGGGCCAGGTCGCCCGAAGCGTGCCGCGCGGCCGACACGGTAATCCTTCCTCCCTCGGGCGTGAACTTGATCGCGTTCGACAGCAAGTTATTGAGGATTTGCTGCACCTTGGCTTGATCTTGGTGCATTTCCGGCAAATCCGCGGCGATCTCGACGTCCAGGTCGATGTTCTTGCGCTCGGCCAGCGGGCGGGCCATGTCGCACTGCGCCGCGATCACCGCGTCGATGCGGAAATCGGCCAGCCGGACTTCCATCCGTCCGCTTTCGATCTTCGCCAGATCGAGAATGTCGTTGATCATCTCCAGCAACATTCGGCCGGACTTCTGAATGTTCAGCACGTACCGTCGCTGTCGATCGTCGAGCGATTCGATCGCCGACAGCACGTCGGAAAATCCGATGATGCTATTGAGCGGCGTGCGCAGCTCGTGGCTCATCGTGGCCAGGAAGTCGCTCTTCAGGCGATTGAGCTCGTGCAGCTTGAGGTTCGCCTGGGCAAGCTGGTCGACCTTGCCGTCGAGATTGACGTTCACGTGCCGCAACTCGTCCTGGGCGGCGATCAAATGCCGCAACATGCGATTGAACGCGGCGCCGACCTCCTCGAACTCGTCGGCCGTGTGAATCTCGGCTCGCACCACAAGATTGCCGCGGCTGACTTCGTCGGCCACTTCGCGGAGGTGCTTGAGCGGTTTGACGATCACGTACCGCACGACGAGATACAGCACCAACATCGCCAGGAACACGGTGATGATCGCCGTTGCGTAGAGAATCGCGCGATTAAGGCTCAGCGCGTGGTGGGTTTCTTCGTCACTGAACTGGACGACCGCCACGGCCATCAAATCGCCGACGGCAAAGCCAGGGTTCTCGGAATATCCAGCGACCACAGACTTATGACAATCGACACACGATTTTGCGGCGTAAATAGGTCGATAATACTGATACTCGCGCGTGTCCTCGAAACGTCGCTCGGCATACTCATAGTCTTGGCGGGGGCTCGTCAGACGTTGCTTGCCGATCACGTTGAATCGTCGAACCAGTTCGCGCTCCATGTCGTCGCGCGGCATGAAATCGGCCGGCCTGCGGCCCAACTGTGTCGGCACGGAACTCGGGATGTTTTCTGGAGCGCGAATGTAGCGCGCTTCGTAGGGTCGGCTGCGTAACGGTTCGCGAAGTTCCTCGGCGACCGGCCGCGATATGTCGGTCTCAAACGCGACCAGGTGCGTAAAAAAAACTGCTTCGGAAATCGTGACATCGCCACGGACGCGCGACTGCTCGTACACCAGTTGCTCGTTCCGCCGGCCGTACCACACGAAACTTGCCGTGATCAGCATCAACAGACACGCGCCGAACAGGAAGCGGCACTTCCGCTCCAGGCTCGTCTCGCCCAGCACGCGTTTGAAACCCCGATAAGACATGCTGTTATTCTAGGTAAGCCAGACGAGGCGAGCCATAGCAACGCACGGCGGCGAATGAATGCCGCCGTCATGCCGACCTGAACGCGGCAAATCAGCGTTGTGCCGCGGTCTCCCGACCACGCCTAAGAGAATCGCCGAGGATCCTTACTGTAGGAGGCGAATCCTTTCGCCGATGGAGCCGCAAAGCGAGTGTCTCGGC
>JBBDYI010000258.1:2749-17307 GCA_040901705.1 Pirellulales bacterium
TGTTTTCGCCTCCTACAGCCGCGCGCCGCTCGGTAAATTCGCCGGCGCATCGAACAGCTTGCGGATCAGCGGCTCCGGCGGCGGTTGCGTGAGCAAACTCACGACGACGCCGACGATCGCCGACACCGCCAGACCCCACACGATCGGTTCCAGGCCGAGTAGAAAATACGGCGCGAAGTCGCCCGGGATGCCAATTTCCGCCTTCGGTCCGACCCAGCCGGCGATGAACAACGCCAGCACCGTTCCGGATCCGCTGAGCATCGCCGCGACAACCCCCGGCGCCGTTGCTCGCCGCCAGTGGGCCGTCATCATCGCCGGTGCGAACAACGCCGCGCCGGCGCCGGAAGTGCTGAACACGACGATCGCCTGCAGGAAGTCGACCGGCTTGATGTTCGCGGCGACCGCGATGACGCCGATCGCGATCATCGATCCGTGCGTCACGCGGCGGATCGCCCGCTCGCCGGCGTGCGGATGCAGAAACCGCTGATACACGTCGCGGACCAGCCCCGACGCGATCACGACGAGGTACGTGCTAACCGTCGCCATCACGGCCCCAAACGGCGCGGCCAGAATCAAGCCCGACACCAGCGATCCGCCCGGCAGACCTTCCGTCACCAGGATCGCCATCCGCGGAATCATCTCGTCCGGTTTGTCCAGCGACGGCATCAAGGCCCGCGCGGCGATCGCCACGCCGATCAACGGCAGATAGATGCACATGTTGTAGATCGACAGCACGATGATCGACCGGCGGATCGACCCGGTGTCTTCCGAGGCCATCAACCGCACCAGACTGGCCGGCGAGCCGACGCCCGTGAACACCCACAGAAAGAAATACGACAGCGCCAGACCGACGGGAAAGAATTGGTGAGTCCCTCCCGGCGAATAGCCCGGCCCCGAGGCAAACTCCGGTCCGGTCTGTTCGATGGCGGCCCGCGTCGCGTGTTCCAGTCCGCCCGCCATGCGGAACGCCAGAAACGCCAGCACCGCGACGCCGAAGAACATCAACACGCTCTGAAACAAATCGGTCCACACCGACGCCAGAAACCCGCCGATCAGCGTGTAGCCGATCACCGTCAGCGAAAACAGCAGCAAGGCGAAATAATATTTCGGATCGACGCCGTCTTCGGCGAACGGCAAGCGGATCGTCGCCTCGCCCGGCCACGCCTGTTGCAGCACGAGCGCCCCGCCCTTGAACTGCGCGACCAGCATGAACGACATGAACAGGATGATGATCAGCGAACTGATCAGTCCGACCGCCGGGCTGGCAAACCGCTCGCGCAACAAGTCGGGCACGGTAATCGTTCCCGTCCGCCGAGAAATCTGCGCGATCCGTTTGCCCAACAGGGCGAAGCCGGTGATCGGCACCACCATGTAGCTGGCGATCCACAGCGCGACGATCCAGCCGTAGTTGTACACCAGCGACGGAAATCCCAAAAACGTGCCGCCGCTCTGCACGGTCACGGTCAGCGCGAGCGCCCACACGCCGAGTCCGCGATTGCCGAGAAAAAAGCCCTTGAGAAACGAACCGCGCTCGACCGTGCGATGGGCCAGCGTGCCGAGCCACACCGAAATCGCCATCACGGCGACGAGGGCCACCAGGACTCCATAGTCGGACGCGGCGTCAGGCACGGGGCGACTCCTTTCTCGAACCCAGGCCCATCGCGGCGCTCGCTTTGCCGCCTTGCGTAGCGGCGTCGGAAACGTCCGCATCCCCATCGGCGGCATCCGCTGGGTCCGTCGCCGCCTCGTCTCCCAACGGGTCGTCGCGCATGATTCGCAGCGCGAACCAGATCGACACGACGGTGCAAACCGTCCACGGCGTCACGATGCCCCAGAACACCCAGTCCGGAATGCCGAGCACGAACGTCAGATCGTCCGCCCCGCGATGATATCCGAACAGCGAACAATATCCGACCGTGTAGACGATCGCCGCCAGCCACAGTGACGCCGCAAACAGCGCTTCGCGCTTCGACGACGCGACCAGCGGGTCGACGCGGTTTGTCGGCGTTGTCGGATCGTTCACGGTCAGTGCGAATCGGCTGACGGTCGATGCATCCAGCGTATGGCAGACACGCATTCTCTCGCAACCGCCGCCCGCCGGCAACCGGCTCGCTTCGGCCGCTGTTAGCAACGGATAGAAATGTCACCACCTTTACGCGGATAGAAATGGACGCGGTTTTCGATGCCCCAACGGTCCGCCGCCAGCCGAGTCGATCCGCGGCGGACGCGAGCAAACGTGGCGCGCTCGTGATGGCGTATCGCGTTTCACCGCGTCGGTTCCGCGGCGGCGCACACTCCGTGCCGCCGCATCTCACCGCCGTCAACCGCAACCCAGGGCGGACAGTCGCTGCGGCCCGAATTCCTATTTTTCTGGTTGACCGGTGACGCAGGTCGATTACGCTACAGGGACGGTAGATAGGGTCTCCCTGGCGATTGACGTGCGGAGCCGTTGGGCCAGGAACGCCGTGGCGGCAGCGACGCGCGTCGTGTATCGCGGCGGCAGGATCCTGTTGCAATGTTCGTGGTTCTCAACCCTTGTCGAGGAGGTCAGTCTAATGCGACTCACCAGGCAATTTCGTACTGTGGCGCTCGCGGCGGCCCTTGGCGCGTGCTTCTTGTTGCAATCGAGACGAGCCGAAGCCGTACTCGTCGTGGCGGAAAATTTATTGGTGTCGCTCGACGCCAGCGACGCGACGGCCGGCACGGCCAGTTGGACGAACAGCGGATCGCTCGGCGGGGCGTTTGCCGAAAACGGCAACGCGGTCCTCGGCATCTTTGGCCCGACGGACGCGCTGGGAGTCGAGTTCTTTGGCGCGGATGCCTATCAAGGCCCCGCCGCTCCGGCGGGAATCACGCTGGCCGGTACGCGGACGATCGAAGTCTGGGCATACAATCCCGCGCTCAATGCGGAAGAAACGCTCGTCTCGTGGGGCCACCGCGGCGGACCGGAGGGGTCGAACCTGGCGTTCAATTACGGCAACAACCCAACGTTCGGCGCAGTCGGCCACTGGGGCGCGCCCGACATGGGCTGGAACGGCGATCCGACGCCCGGCGAATGGCACTATTTGGTGTACACCTACGACGGCGCAGACGCGCGGGTGTACGACAACGGCATTCTGAAGAACACGCGGACGTTCGCCGCCGGCACGCACGCGGACTTTTCAATCAACATCGCCGCACAGAATTCCAATTCCGCCGCGCCGGGCGTACTCGATGCCGGCAATCGTCTCAGCGGCGCGATCGGCAAGGTGCGAATTCACGACGGCGTACTCGACGCGATGGCGATCGAGAACAACTTCCTGGAAGATGCGGCCTTGTACGGCGTTGGGCCCCCGCCTCCGCCTCCGCCGGCGACCGGTTTGGTCAGCCTGTGGCGCTTCGACAACGCCGGCGACTTGGGCCACGATTCGATGCAGGTGGCGAACGACGTCACGCCCCAGGGCGACGCGGCCTACACGGCGGCCGGCCGCTTCGGCGGCGCAGTAGCCCTCGACGGCATCGGCGACATGCTCGATCGGGCGACGTTCCCGACGGACGTGCCGACCGGCAACGATTCGTATAGCGTGGCGGCCTGGTTCCAGACCCCGCCTGCGGATTCGGTCGAGGGTAAGGGCATCATCGGCTGGGGCAATTACGGCTCAGGGCGCCAAGTGAACGCGCTGCGTTTGTTCCAGGCCAACGGTTTCCGCCATTACTGGTGGGGAGCCGACCTCGACGCTACCGACGCGCAGGTCAGCGCCCAGGGCGTCACCGTCGACGATGGCGAGTGGCACCACATCACGGCCACGTACGACAATGTGACCGGGCTGCGAACGTTGTACCTCGACGGTCAGCAACTCGTGCAAGATTCGCCCGGCTCGAACGGCGCCGCAGCGACGAACTTCGCCATCGGCCGCACGTGTACGTTTTGCGGCAGCGGCGAATTTTTCCTCGGATCGCTCGATGACGTGGCGATTTTCGACGTGGCGCTCAGTGCCGATCAGGTGGGCGCGATCATGGGCGGCGATTTCCGCGATTTCGGCGGCCCCGTGCCCGAACCGTCCACTTTCGTGCTGGCCGGCTTCGGCGTCGCGGCGCTGGCGTTCGGCGTTCGGCGAAGTCGGCGGCGGTCGAAATGACCGTTCGCGGCGTTCTTTCGCGATTGCGGATAACATGAACGAAGGCCGTCGGCGAGAGCGCGACGGCCTTCGTTCATATACGCTTGCCCCGCCAAAGGCGGCGGCCGGAGTTCATCGTTCGTTTTCATCACTCGTGTACTGGCGGCAGGAGTACGGCGGATGCCCACGAGATTTCTTTCAGCGACTCAGTCCCTCGATCGCGTTCGGGAATTCCAGCGGGCCGATAAGCGGCAAAAGCAAAAACGCCGGCAGCGCGCGCGCCTGTCGCTCGAATCGCTCGAACCGCGACAGATGCTGGCCAACGCGCCGGTCGGCTACTGGGCGTTCGACAACGCCGCCAACGTCGGCAAGGACTCCGGGCCGAACAACTCCGCGCTGACGGCCGTCGGCAACGCCGCGTACACCGCTTCCGGACACACCGGTGGGGCGCTCGCGCTCGACGGCACCGGCGACTATCTGGAGTCGGCGGCGTTTCCGGCCGGCGTGCCGACCGGGAACGGTGCGTACACGATTTCGGCGTGGATCAAGCCGGCCGCCGGCAGCACGCTCACGACCCGCGGCGGCATCGTGGGGTGGGGGACTTATGGAGTGACGCGGCAGGTTAACGCGTTGCGGTTGCGCGGCGCCAACGGCCTGCGGAACCTGTGGTTCAACGCAGAGCTCGACGCCAGCGACGCCCAAGTCACGGCGGCCGGCATCGATCTCGATGGCGGCGAATGGCGCCACGTCGTGGCGACCTACGACGGCGCGACCCGTTCGATTTGGATCGATGGCCAGCCGATCGTTTCGGACATGCCTGGGGTGAACGATGCCCAAGCGACGAATTTCCGCATCGGCCGTACCAACGCCAGTCCGGCCGAGGACTTCAACGGGCTGCTCGACGACATCGCCATTTGGGACAACAGCCTCGCGCCGAACCAGATCGCCGCGTTGGCGACGGGCGCGTCGCCTTTGAATCTGCCGGTTTCCAGCCAAGGGCTGGTCGCACACTGGGTGGCCGACGATCTGAACGCTTTGCTCGACGACGGCGATCTGCCGTCGGCCTGGAGCGACAACGTCGGTGGGCGGCCCGCCGAACCGACCGGTTTTCCAACACTCGAAAAGAACGAGCTAAACGGCCACTCGGTGATCCGCTTCACGCCCAGCGACGGCGACGACCAGTTGCGGGTGCTGGCCGTCAACAGCCCGCTGGCCAATGCGGCGAACTACACCGTCGCCGTGGTGTTCCGCGCCGATGAGCCGGGCACCGGCGGCGCGACCGATTGGTTCGCCAACACGGGGATCGTCGACGCATCGCAACCGGGCGTGAACAACGACTGGGGCCTCGCGCTCAACGGCGCGGGGCAAGTGGCCGCCGGAGTAGGCAATCCCGATCGGACCGTTTACTCGTCGAGCCTGTTCAACGCCGGCGATGGCCAGCCGCACGTGGCCGTAATGACCCGCGACGGATCGTCGCTGTCGATCGCCATCGATGGCTTGTCGCCGATCACGCGGACCGACACGGGCGGCGCCCTGCGCGGGGCGTTCGACATGGCGTTCGGCTCTCTGGCGACGAACGCCAACTACTTCGCCGGCGACATCGCCGAAGTCCGCGTCTACAACACGGCCCTCGCGCCGGGCGACGCCGGTTCAGTCGCCCAGTCGCTGATTCAAACCTACGGCATCGCGACGCCGACGTCGCCGCTGGCCATCGCCGGCGAACTGCTCGTCGACCTGCGGGCCACCGATCCGACCGCGGCCACGGGCACGTGGAGCAATCTCGGCACACTCGGCGACTTCACGCGGATCGGCAATCCCGATGTGCAAACGATCAACGGCGTAACGGCCGTGGCGCTCAACTTCGATCATCCCACCGGCGGCTGGGACGACGCCTATCAAGGTCCGATTGCGCCGGCGTCGATCACCGCCAACGGCACGCGGTCAATTGAAGTCTGGGCATACAATCCCAACGACGGGTTGCAACAACAGGAAGAAACGGCCGTCGCTTGGGGACATCGGGGTGGCCCGGCGGGAGCAAACCTTACCTTCGGCTACGGCAATAGCGGCACGTGGGGCGCGGTCGGCCACTGGGGCGCGCCCGACATGCCGTGGTACGCCGCCGGCGGCTCGCCGACGCTCGGCCAGTGGCATCATTTGGTGTACACCTACGACGGCGGCACGGTGCGACTGTATTCAGACGGCGTCGAAACCTACACCGAAGCCGTCGGCGCGCTCGGCACGTACGCCAACACGACGATCAATCTCGGCGCACAAAACGGCGGCGGTGGCGCATTATCGCTCGTCGAAGGCCAGGCCGGCTCGCTCGCGCTGGCGAACGTCCGCGTCCACACCGGCATTCTCTCGCCGGCCGGTATTCTGACGAACTATCAACTCGGCGTGCTCACGTCGAGCACGCCGCCGGTCAGCAACGCCGATGCCTATGCCGTCGACGAAGACGAGTCGCTCGTCGTCGCCGCTCCGGGCGTGCTGACCAACGACAGCAACCCCAGCGGCCTGACGTTCGCCGCCGTGCTCGACGTCGGCCCGGCGGGCGGCAGCGTTTCGCTCGCCACCGACGGTTCGTTCTCCTACGATCCGAACCCGAACTTCAACGGCGTCGACACGTTCACGTATCACGCCGTGAGCGGCGGCACGCCCTCGGCGCAGGCCACCGTCACGATCACGGTCAATCCGCAATACGATCCAGCGGTTGCCGTCGACGACAATTATCTCACCGCCACCGGCCAGGGGTTCGTTACGCCCGTAAGCAGCGGCGTGCTGGCCAATGATTTGAATCCGGACGGCCTGTCGCTCGCGGCCCAATTGGTCGACGGCGTCGATCACGGAACGCTCTCACTCACGTCGATCGGTGTGTTCTCCTACACGCCCACTGCGGGCTTCGTCGGCGTCGATTCGTTCCAATACCGCGTGTTCGACACGGTGGGAACCTCGAACACCGCAACCGTGACGATCACCGTCGACACGCCGCCGACGGCCGACGACGATGCCTACGCATTGGACGAGGATGTCGCGCTGGTCGTGCCCGCGGCCAGCGGCGTGCTCGTCGGCGACAGCGACGCGGAAAACGATTCGCTCACCGCGGTGGTAGTAACGCCGCCGGCCCACGGGGCGCTCGTGCTCGCGGCCGACGGTTCGTTCACCTACACGCCGATGGCGAATTTTTTCGGCACGGACTCGTTCACGTATCGCGCCAGCGACGGCGATCAGCAGTCCGCCGTCGCCACGGTGTCGCTCACGATCAATCCGATCAACGATGCCCCGACGGCCAGTGACGACATTTATTTCGGCTTCCAAGACGCACCGATCGTGGCGACGACACAGAACGGCGTGCTGATCAACGACACCGACGTCGATGGCCCCGCGCTGTCGGCGATTCTAGTGACGAACGTCGCGCACGGGACGCTCGCGCTCGCGGCAAACGGCACATTCACCTACACGCCCGCCACCGGATACATCGGCACGGATAGCTTTACGTACAAGCTCAGCGATTCGCTGCTCGAATCGGACCCGGCGACCGTTTTGCTGATCGTCAATTCGCCCGACGCCCAAATCGTGATCAACGAGCTGCACTACGAGCCGGTGTTCAACAACATCCCCGAAGAATTCATCGAACTGTACAATAACGGCCCGACGGCGGTCGATCTGACCGGCTGGTATTTTTCCGACGGCGTCGACTACGTGTTCCCCAATGGGGCGGCAATTCAACCGGGCGAGTATCTGGTCGTGGCCGAAGACCCAGCGACGATTCAGTTCCTATACGGCGTGGCGGCGTATGGCCCGTGGAGCGGTTCGCTCAACAACGAAGGCGAGGAGATCACGCTCCGCAACGCCCAGGGCAATCGCATCGACCGCGTCGACTACAACCTCGGCTTCCCCTGGCCGACGTCGGTCGCCGGCGATGGGCCATCGATGGAACTAATCAATCCGAATCTCGACAACGACCTCGGCGGAAGTTGGCGGGCATCGTCCGTCGGCACCGAGCCGCGCCCGGCCGTAACGTTGTTGGCCGAGAAAAACACGAATTGGAGCTACCGCAAGGGAACGAGCGAAGCATCCAACCCGACGACCGCCTGGCGGCAGCCGGGCTTCGCACTCGACGGCACGTGGGAGACCGGTCAAACGCCGATCGGCTACGGCGACAATGACGACAGTACGCCGCTGTTGGACATGCAGAATTCGTACTCGTCGGTGTATCTGCGAAACACGTTCACGGTCGCCTCGGCGGCCGACATGCCGGAAATGTTGCGGCTGCGCGTGTACAGCGACGACGGTGCGATCGTGTGGATCAACGGCGTCGAAGTCGCACGGCTCCGCCTGCCGGGCGGCGAAATCCCCTACAACGCAACCTCCGGCGACCACGAAGCCTCGTGGGACGTTATCGACATCAACAATCCTACCGCGTTCTTGAACCTCGGTACGAACACAATTGCCGTCCACGGCTTCAACACCACGCTCGGCAGCAGCGATTTTTCCATCGACGCCGAAGTGATCGACCCCGGCACGGAAGGCCTCATCGGCGTGCCGACGCCGGGCGAGCAAAACTCCGTATTCGCCAACAACGCCGCGCCGCAGATTCGCCAGGTCAATCACGCCGTCGACACGCCCGCCGCAGGCCAGACGAACGTCGTCACTGCCAAAGTGACCGATCCCAACGGCGTGGCCAGCGTGACGCTGCACTATCAAATCGTCGCGCCCGGCGCTTACATTCCAGCCACGATCCCGACGCCGGTCTCGCAACTTATCGCCGGCAACGTCCCGTCGTCGCGAGTTCCCAACCCGGCGTATGAAAACGCGGCCAACTGGACCAGCGTCGCGATGGTCGACGACGGCGCCGGCGGCGACGCGGTCGCTGGCGACAACATCTATTCCGCCACCGTGCCCGGCCAGGTGAATCGCACGCTGGTCCGCTACCGCATCACGGTCGCCGATACGGTCGGCGCGTCGCAGCGCGTGCCGTATGCGGACGATCCATCGCTGAACTTTGCCTACTATGTCTACGACGGCGTGCCCGACTATCAGGGCGTCTCCGGCCAGACGCTCGCGACGCTGCCGGTCTATACGATCATTTCCCGCTCGCAAGACATTTACGACGCCATCGGGCACGACCCGGCGGTCCAGTTGCCGCAGTTCATCGGGTCGGGGGCCAATCCCGCGCGGTTCTACGAAAACTGGGAAGCCGCGTTCGTCTACGACGGCAAGGTGTACGATCACGTCCACTATCGCCTCGGCGGTGCGAACGGCCGGTACCAGCTCAACACGAAACGCAACTGGCGGATCCGCTTCAACCGCGGCAACTTCCTGGAGGCCCGCGATCAAGATGGCGACTTGTATCCGGAGCGCTGGCGCACGCTCACCGTCGGCAAGGGCATGTCGAACCGGCTCACGCTCACCTACGGCTTGAACGAGGCGGTCAACTATTACCTTTGGAACACGCTGGGCGTCCCCGCGCCCGAGACACATTTCTTCCATATGCGCGTCGTCGACGGCGCCAACGAAGCGCCCGACGCCTGGCAGGGCGATTTCTGGGGACTGCAATGGGCACAGGAAACCTACGACGTGCGATTCCTCGAATCGCACAATCTGGAAAAGGGCAACCTCTATAAGCTAATCAATTCTTCGACCAACTCGGCGGAGCAGCAGCGTTATCAAGCCGCCGACGCGGTCCGCGATGGAAGCGACCTGACCAACGTCGAGAATAACGTCCGTTCGTCGCAAACGACCGAATGGCTCGAAGCGCACGTCAACTACGACGAGTGGATTCACTATCACGCCCTGGCGCAGGCGATTCGGCATTACGACTATTGGCCGAGCGCCAACAAGAACGCGGCGTGGTACTTTGCCCCGCCGTATACGGACGAAAACTCCGACCTCGGCCAGATGTGGACGCTCCCCTGGGACACCGACGCCACGTGGGGACCGACGTACAACTGCGGCGAGGATCGGCCCTTTGACGCGATCTTCGCGACAGGATCAGCCCCAAGTTGTCTTGGCGTGCTGAACCAGGAAAACGCCGAACTCGCCCGCGAGTATCGCAACGTCGTTCGCGAATTGCGCGACCTGCTCTGGCAACAGGATCAAATCTCCGGCATCGTCAACAGCTTCGCCTCGGACATCGCCGCGTTCGTCCCGGCCGATCGCATCCGCTGGAACACCGTGCCGAGCAATCTGCAGAACCCAACGGTTTCCAACGTCGTCGGCAGCTATTCCGGCATCGGCAACAACTTCGACCTCGCCGGTTACGTCCAGGACATGCTCAACTTCGCGTTCACCGGCGGCAACTGGCCCGGCGGCGGCGTGGGAACGGGCGGACAAGCGGCGTGGCTCGATCAACTACAAGCCTCCGGCGGCGACGGGGCGCTGATTCCCGTCACCCCGACGATTTCCTACATCGGGCAGCCGAGTTTCCCGGTCGACGGACTGGCGCTGCAAACCTCCCCGTTCGCCGATCCGCAGGGCAGCAACACCTTCGCCGCGATGCAGTGGCGGATCGGCGAGATTACCGATCCATCCGCCCCGGCCTACGATCCCGCCGCCCGCTTCAAGCTCGAATGGGACGCCGCCTGGGAGTCCGGCACGCTCGCCACGTTCGACAACGCGGTCAGCGTCCCCGCCGGATTCGTCGATACCGGGCACACCTATCGCGCCCGCGTGCGGATGATGGACACCACCGGCGTGTGGAGCCACTGGTCCGCGCCGCTCACGTTCACCGCCACCGGTCCAGCCAACACGCAGGAACTGCTCGACCACCTCCGCGTCTCGGAAATCATGTACAACCCGCCGCCGGCCACGACGGAAGAACGGGCCCTCGGCTTCTCCGACCAGGACTTCGAGTTCCTCGAATTCACCAACACGGGCAACCAAATCCTCAACCTCTCGCAAGTCCGCATCGTCGACGGCGTCACGTTCCACTTCACGGGCGCACCGATCACCTCGATCGCGCCTGCCGGGTATCTGCTGCTCGTTCGCAATCAGGCCGGGTTCGAGGCCCGCTACGGAACTGGGCATCCGGTCGCTGGCGTGTTCGAGGACGACACGGCCCTGGCCAACGGCGGCGAACGGCTCAAGATCGAGGACATCGGCAACACGCTGATCCAGGAGTTCACCTACGACGACACCGGCGAGACGTGGCATCCATCGACCGACGGCGAGGGTTACTCGCTGGTCATCGTCGATGTCGGCGGGCCACTGGAAAGTTGGAATAACGGCATCGCCTGGCGGCCAAGCCACGAATGGGGCGGTTCGCCCGGCGCGAAGGATCTGATTCGCGGCGACGTCGATGAGAATAACCGCGTGGACCTTGCCGATCTGGCGATGTTACAGGGCCACTTCGGCCTGGCGAGCGGGGCGTCCCGCGCAGACGGCGATCTCGACGGCGATGGCGACGTCGATCGTGCCGACGTGGCGATTCTGGCGCGGAACTTCGCTCGATCCTACCTGCCACCGGTGTCGCCTTCGGCGCCGGCGGCGATTCGCGCCGTCGCAGTTCAGCGCGAAGCGGACGGCGCGTCGCGACTTGCCGCGCGCCAAGCCTCGCTCGCGGTCAGCCGACGCTCGATGGGCCGCACGGCCTTGCACGTCGATCTCGCCGTACACGAAATGTCGCTGGAATCGAGTCTCGCCATCGAAACGAGGTCGCGTTCGTCGCTCGCATCGAGGTCGAAAACCCGGACAACGCACGCACCAGCTCTGCGATAGCCCAGGGGGTTTGCAAATTTTGAGGAATTACATTGACGTTTCGTGTAATCGGAGATTATCATAGCTTGGAATCACTGGTAGATCGTCAAGGCGTACGAATTAGGGCGTGGTTCGCCGTAACCGGCAAGCGCTGCTGGACGAGGTGAGCAGTGGTGCCCAGATTCTTAGCGTTGACGCTGCACTAATCGGATTTCCCACGCGTTGATTTCCACAGACTTGCATCCTGCGTCCATATTAAACGAAGGCCTACGCTAATGAGCGGCACCAGATCGATTCGGTTTCTTACCGCGCTGTTTGGCGTGGTTGGTCTTTTTGGCTGGACTGCCGCGCCGCTGGTCGCCGGACCGGTGGCTTACTGGTCTCTCGACAACACGGCAAATGATTCGGCGGGCGTTCTACCGGGACTCAACGGCACGCTCAACGGCGGTGCTTCGTTTACCGCCGATCGTCCGGCCGTTTTACCGGCGGGCCAATCCTTGTCGCTCAATAACGCCACGGGCTATCTCTCGGCCAATCCCGGACCCGGCACGCTTGCGGGCAGTTACACGGTTTCGGCCTGGATGAAGGTGAACGACAGCACGACGGTTGGCGAGGTCGACAACTTTTTCAATACCCGGACCGCGGGAGCGGAATTCAGCTTCGACGCCAAAGTCTGGCATCCTAACGCGACCAACGTCGGCATTCACGGCGACATCGGCAACGGCGCTTCGTGGAACAACACCGCGGCCGACGCCAACTTGTTCAGCGTCGGCGGCTTTAGTCAGGCCGAATGGCACCACGTGGCCTACGTCGTTACGTCGGGCCAAAACACCTCTGGCTCGGCGAACCGATATCGCATCTTTGTCGACGGCGTGCAGCGGGCCAACGCAACCTTCGCCGGCAATCCGTCGCTGTTGTGGGGCGGCTCGCGCGTCGTCAACATCGGCCGCTATGGCGGTTCGGCAGCCGGCAGCGAGTATTTCGGCGGCAACATTGCCGACGTCGCGGTCTGGACGAATGCACTTTCGCCGCAGCAGATCGGTAGTCTGGTCGCAGGCGCATCGCCGCTGTCGGTCGGAGTCAACCATCACGGCGCCATGAAATATCTGCCGATCACCAACGATGCCGATTCGGGGATCGACGCGCTGAAGAGCTATACGCATAAAGCCGACTTCGGCTCGGATCCCGGTTCGCCGGCCAATGTCAACGGCGTGCAATTCGACTTCGCTGGGCCAAATGGCGCGTTCCCGGGCGGTTCGACCGACATCGCGCTGTCGCACAATGGCAACGCCGCCACCAACACGACGGGCGCCATCAGCAGCTTGCTCGACGATTTCGTCTACAACCACAGCGCGGCCGATCCCAGCGTCGGGCACGTCGTGCTCAATGGCCTTTCGCCCGGCAGTGCCTACGATTTGCGTCTTTACGTTCGGCAGTGGGCGGCTCCTTCGACCACGAACGACCGCACCAACATCGTCGAATTCGACGTCGGCGGCGATGGCGTGCCGGAGCGATCGGTCCGCGTGAACGAAGACGATTCGCGATTCAATGCTCCGGGCCTTGATCCCGGCGCGAGCACCGTCACCAATCGGGCCTATGCGTTGTCCTACAACTACGTGGCCGACGCCAGCGGCACGATTTCCGTCAATCTCACGCAGGTCGGCAACGGCACGTTCCACGTCTACGGTCTCTCCAACGAAGCGACCAGCCGTCGCCCGATCGACTCGCTGTTCAGCACGGGTCTCGATGCCGGCGGCGGGCGGCTCGTCGGCGGCCAGGCCGATCCACATTACACGTTGCTGCCCGGCGCAGCACAGGGGACCGTGGCGATTGCAATTGCCAATCATCCGGCGTGGGCGCAGAACGACGCGGCGTCCGGGTTCATCGGCGTCGCCGATCCGGGCACGACGAACACGGCAGTCGGAAACTACGACTATGTGACCAACTTCGACCTGACCGGATTCAATCCGGACACGACGCTGTTGACGCTTACCATGTACGCGGACAACCGCGTAAACGACGTGTTGGTCAACGGCGTGAGCGCCGGCATCAACTTCGCCGGATTCGCCGCGCTGGCAAACGCCAATACGGGCAAGACGTTCACCATCGACGCCGCGCTGCTGGCGCCCGGAACCTTTTTGTCGGGCATCAATACGCTCGAATTCCGCACGGCGAACGACTCGCCGGTCGGACCCTCCGGGTTCCGCGTCGACTTGAGCGGTTCGGCCGAACAAGTTCCAGAACCCGCCACGTGGGTCTTGGCGAGCGTTGGCATGCTATTCATCGCCCCGCGAATCCGCCGCCAAATGCGCTCGCGCGGCTGATCCGCTAACCTTCGAGCGGTGCGTGCCGTCGCGGACTCGTTCGTTTCGTCAGGGACGGACGAGTTTGCGAATGCCGGGGTAAACGGTCGGCGATCGGCGCGGTGCAATCGCACCAACGCGATCGCCCGCCCTGCCGCTGTTGTCTGATTGCGGCGTTCTAGGTCGCCGCCTCTGGCGAAACGCCCCGCCGCGAGCAACGTGGGGCGTCGCGAGCGCGATGCGATATTATCGCCCGCGCCGGCATTAGGCGCGCGGTAGGAGGTGATTTACCCGTGGATTGAGCTTGCCGGCGAACGGCTTGAGATGTGAAGATTGGGGCCGTGTCGAGTGTGAGGCGGGCATCCGAGAGGGTCGAGTTATGGAAGGCTCTGAAATGTGAAGACTCCTTGAAATGTGAAGACTCCTTGAAATGTTACGATTTGCTGCGGCGGCAAGGAGCGAA
>JBBDYI010000259.1:0-17293 GCA_040901705.1 Pirellulales bacterium
GATGATTGATGATTGATGATTGATGATTGATGATTGATGATTGATGATTGATGAGTGATGAGGAATGAGCAGTAGCCGTTCGGATCAATCGGGGTCCGTTCGGGACTCATCATTCATCAGTCATCATTCATCACTTCTGTGTTCCTCTGTACTCCTCCTCCGTGTCCTCCGTGGTTAGAAAAGTCCGCTGTGGTTAAGCAAACCAACCCTGGGAGTTGAACCGTGGACTTTTGGCGCACGATAATCCGGTTCTTCACCTATCAGTACCGGTTCATTACGTCCCTCTTCCGGACGTTCAAGCTCGACAAGATCGCCAAGTTCTTCGGCAAGAAGCCGGGCAAGGGCCTGATCTCGTTCTCGCTGCCGGCCCGCGTTGGCTGTTTGACGTTCGTCTTCCTGCTGATCTGCCTGGCGACGTTTTACATCTCGATCGTCACGACCGAAGAGCACGGCACGCTGCAAAACTGGCGGCAGTTGCACTTCATCCTGATCCTCTCGGCGCTGGTCATCGCCATTCCGATCGTCGTCTACAAGACGCTCAAGCTCTGGCTCGAGGGCGAGGGCGCGCTGTTTCCCGATATCGAAGCGGCCTGGGACGAGGGCATGGTCGAACTGGATCGGCTCGGCGTCGACCTGACCCTCACGCCGATGTTTCTGATCGTCGGCGGCCACAGCGAAGCTCAGGCCCAAGCCATGTTCGACGCCAGCCAGATGGAAATGGTTGTCAAAGGAGTGCCCGCCGGCCACGCGGCGCTGCACTGGTTCTACGGCCGAGACTCGCAAGGCCGCGACGCCATATACCTGTACTGCGCTAACGTCTCGTGCCTCAGTTTGTTGTCCCGCGTGGCGAAAAACGCTGGACCAGCGACCGCCGCGGCATCAGGTGCCGCTGGCGGCGGTGGGTCGCGCGACATCCGCTCGACGATGCAGGTCGCCGACATCCGCGACACAATGGCCGGCCCCAGTCCCGCGGCGGCCCCCACGGCACCCGCTCCGGCGATGAATATCCGCGGCACGATGGAAGTCGCCAACATCCGCGACACAATGGCCGGCACCGGTCCCGGCGGAGCGGCCGCGCCGGCCGCCACCCTCGAACAGCGTATCGTCGTCGATAAGTCCGATCGCGAAGAGGCCCAACGCCGCTTGCAATACCTGTGCAAGCTGATCGTCCGCGCCCGCAAGCCGTTCTGCCCCATCAACGGCATGCTCGCCGTCCTGCCGTACAAAGTCTTGGAAAGCCAGACCGGCGCAGGCGAAATGACCGTCGCCGCGACCGCCGACCTGCGCGTCCTCCACCGCGCGTTCAAGCTCCGTTTCCCGGTCAACGTGCTCGTCTCCGGACTGGAAGACGAACTCGGCTTTCAGGAGCTTGTCCGTCGCGTCGGTCAGGCCGACGCCGCCGCCCGCCGCTTCGGCAAGGGCCACGACATCTGGAAGACGCCGCTCGCCGAACAGATGGAAGCGCTCTGTTCGCACGCCTGCGGAGCGTTCGAGGATTGGGCCTATTCGCTGTTCCGCAAAGACGACGCGCTCCGCAAGAAAACCGGCAACGAACGGCTCTACCTGCTGCTTTGCAAGATTCGCGGCCGCGTGCAGATGCACCTCGAAAAAGTTCTCGCCGAAGGCTTCGGCTTCGACCCCGACCGCCAGGAAGACGTCGTGCCGCCCCTGTTTGGCGGTTGCTATTTCGCCGCCACGGGCGAGCGAGAAGACCGCCGCGCCTTCGTCGCCGGCGTGCTCCGCGATAAGCTCTTCGACACCGAAGCCGACGTCGAATGGACCGATGAAGCGATCTTCGAGGATCAGCGCTACCATCGCTGGGCCCGCACAGTGATGGGAATCGACGCCCTGCTCGCCGTCGCCTTGGCCCTCGTATTGTATGTGGTCATCTGGTTGCCCGCACATCGGTAACGCCGCGCGCCGTCAAAGTTTCTCTGGCTTAGCAGCCCGGCCGGAAAATCTGCTACTCCCGCGCGATTCTCGCTGCGGTCTTGTCGATTAGCGCCCGTTTGCCGCATGGGCAAGACTGGCAATCTGGGCACGCTTTGACCTCTAGGAATTTAGGTTCTTACGCAAAGCCGCCCGCGTGCCGATTGGTTCCCTTAGCAGCAACCAAATCGCCCTCACCATCGGGCCAACGCTCGCTGCGCTTCGCCGCTCCCGCTGCGGCGAAGACATGCCAGCACGGCGTCGCTTCCCATACATCGCGGCCACGGGCCGCCTGCGTGAATGCAGTCAAAGGAGGACTGGTAACATGTCGCTTCGCAAACACGTCTTCCGCCTGACCCTCGCCGGCGTCGTTTTCGGCGCCGGCACGCTGGCCGAAGCTCAAAACGCCCCGCCGGCCGCGCCCGTCGGTTCGGCTCCGACGCTTTGGCACTACCTCGGCCTGCGGCAAGGCTCTTGGATGAAACGCGATGCGTTTCTGAACAAGCGCGGCAATCGTCCCGGCCTGGAACGCAAGCCGCCGCTCAAGCGGATTGCCGATCCGTCGCTCGCCGAAGTCGACAACGCGGCGATCAAAAAGGCGCAACAGATCAAGGCCGAAGAGGATCTCGCGCCGCAGAAGATCAAGGCCATCAAATTCCTTGCCACGCTCGGTTGCGAGAAATGCTACGGCGGCATCGAAGAAGCGATGCTCGAGTCGCTCAAGGACTGCACCGAGGAAGTCCGCTACGAAACGGTCAAGGCGCTCGGCACGATTCCCAACGGCGATTGCCCGATGTGCGACAACGACTGCTGCACCGAGAAGATCACCGAGCAGTTGGCCAAGATGGCCTACGAACGCGACCCGGACCATCCCGACTGCTGGCTTGAACCGTCGGCCCGGATTCGCGAAGAAGCCAAGGCCACGATGAGCATTTGCTGCCCGAACCGCGGTGCGCCCCCGTCGGCGGAACCGGTCATCGAAAACCGGCCGCCGATCGAACCCGGCACAACGCCGCCGATCGAGCCCGGCACCAGCGCTCGTCGCGCGACGCCCTCGAACAACAACGCCTTGTTCGGCGGTATGTTCAGCCGCGTGCCGAGCCAACCCGCCCGTCCGCCGGCTCAATACTATCGTCCGCAACCTCAATCGGTCGCGGTTGCCCGCCAGCCGCAAGCCTCGCGAGCGCCCACCGTGTGGGTCGCAGACGCCAGCTCGCAGCGTTCCGTCCCGGCCGCCGAAGCATACGTCGAAGCTCAAGATCAGCCGGCGAACGATACCGCCGTCGAATTCGAATCTAACGCAGCCGACGAACGGATCGTCGTCGACGACCAAGTCGAAGCCGGCCCCTACGTCGAAACCACACCGGTGGCCGAGCAGCCGCTGTCGGCTCCCCGAGCCGCCCAAAGCGATTCGCCGCCCGAGCAACCGGTGCTGCAACCGGTCATTCGACAGCCCAGCAATCTCACGCTTCGCGCCCAGCGTCCGGCGTTGATCGCCGCCACGCCTCGGGCACAGCCGTCCGCTGAAGTCGCAGACCGAGCGGAGTCCGTGCAGGCCCAGCCCGTCAACGTCGGGCGACCCGCACTGATCCAACAGCCGGCGAACTTCGGCAACCCGGTTCGCCGCGCATCGGCCGAAGAACCGGCCGCGTATATCGAAGTGCAGGAATCATCCGTCGAATCCCGTTCCGTCGACGCCCACCAGGCGACTGCGACGCAAAACGCCGAGGTTCGGTCCACGGCGGCGCAGAGCACCAACGCCGCTCGTGGCGTGGTGGCGAAGGTTTCGGCCGCGGCCGGAACGGTTCAGCTTCGCTTCGCCGGCGGCACCCAACCGGCGATCGGCAGCCGCGTCCAGGTCCAGCATAAGTACCTGCTCACGACCGCCGAGGTCGGCGAATTGGAAATCGTCGCGGCCGGATCCAACATGGTTACGGCCCGTCCTACTAACGAAACAAACCTGTCGAAAATCAGCAGCGGCGACGTCGTGGTGTTGCAAGCGCGGTAAGGCCAAGGAGGCTGGCGACTTGCACGAGTCTACGCCATTCGGATCAGAAGCACGCCTGATCCAACTGGGGCGCGTGGCTCTCGTGCAAGAATCATCGCAGTCTCACGCCAGACATAATGAGTCAACGTGCTGCCCACGATCGTCCGACGAAACGATTTTCTCAGGAAGTGCCCGGCGGGAGTTCCACAGCAATGGAACTCCCGCCGTTTTTTATTGCGCCGCCGCGTTATTAGCGGCCGTGCTCGCAGCCCCGCGCCTTCTTGCCGTCGGGTGCCATGAAAGGGCATCGTGCGGTAGACAGCTTCGTGCGGTAGAATCGGCGGCTCGCGTTCTTTCTCGCCTTTTCGCGCTCGCCTCCGCCGCCATGTCGACACCGTCCCGCGTCAATATCGCCGACTACCTGGTCGATATCGCGCTCCGTCGTCCTCACGCCCTGGCCGTCGTATTTCCCGACGGCGCGGACGCCGCCGGTCGCGTCCGCTACACGCATCTTACCTACGCCCAACTCAACGCCGAGAGCGACCGGCTCGCCGCGGGCCTGATCGCCGAAGGGATCGGCCCCGGCGTTCGCACGGTGCTGATGACGCCACCGAGCCTCGACTTTTTCGCGCTCGTCTTCGCGCTGTTCAAAGTCGGCGCGGTGATGGTTTGCGTCGACCCCGGCCTCGGCATCAAACATCTCGGCCGCTGCCTCGCCGAAGCCGAACCAAACGCCTTCGTCGGCGTTGCCAAAGCCCATTGGGCACGCCGCCTCTTCGGTTGGGCGAAAAAAACGATCCGCAAGAATATCGTCGTCGGCACCGGTCCGGCGACGTGGACCTGCGGAACGCCGCTCGCAGAAATCGCCCGCCGTGGCGATCAAAGGATAAAGGACGAAGGCTTGAGCGTACCGGAATCGCCATTCCCAGCGCCCTCTCAAGCCTCACACCTCAAACCTCACGCTTCCTCCGACGCCGCCGCGATCCTCTTCACCAGCGGCAGCACCGGCCCGCCCAAAGGCGTCGTCTACACGCACGCCAACTTCGACGCCCAACTTCGCGCCCTTCGCGACGCCTTCGACATTCGGCCCGGCGAAATCGACCTCGCCACGTTTCCGCTGTTCGCGCTCTATGCCCCCGCGCTCGGCATGACCGCGATCGTTCCCGACATGGACTTCACCCGCCCCGGCAGCGTCGATCCGACGAAGATCGCCCAAGCCATCGACGACTTCGGCGTCACGAACCTGTTTGGCTCGCCCGCGCTGTTGGATCGCGTGAGCCGCTGGGGCCTCGACGCCGGCCGCAAGTTTCCCACGCTCCGCCGCGTCATCTCCGCCGGCGCACCGGTGCCGGTGCGCGTCATCCAGCGGACAACCGCAATGCTCGCGCCCGGCGTGCAGGTCTTCACGCCCTACGGCGCGACCGAATCGCTACCCGTCGCCTCGATCGGCAGCGAAGAAATCCTCGGCGAAACTCGCCGCGCCTCCGAGCAAGGCCGCGGCGTCTGCGTCGGTCGTCCGGTCGGCGACGCGACGGTCCGCGTCATTCACATCCGCGACGACGCCATCGAGCGCTGGTCTGACGACCTCCTTGTCGCCAGCGGCGCGGTCGGCGAAATCGTCGTCTCCGGTCCGGCGGTCACGGCGGCCTATCATGCCCGCGGCGAAGCGACTCGGCTCGCCAAGATCGCCGACGCCAGCCAGCCCACTGGCTTTTGGCACCGCATGGGCGATGTCGGATACTTCGACGACCGGGGCCGCCTGTGGTTCTGCGGCCGCAAGAGCCAGCGCGTCCGGCTCGCCGGCGGCGACCTGTTCACCGATCCCTGCGAAGGCGTGTTCAACGTCCATCCCGACGTCCGCCGCTCGGCGCTCGTCGGCGTCGGCCAAAACGGCCAGACGCGGCCTGTCGTCTGCGTCGAGCTGGTCGAATCACCGCGCGAGTCACCCGACGCGATCCGCGCTGAATTGCTGCGGCTTGCCGGAACGTTCGAACACACTCGCGCCATCCGCGACGTGCTGTTCCACCCGGCGTTTCCCGTCGACATCCGCCACAACGCCAAAATCGGCCGCGAGGCGCTGGCCCGTTGGGCGGCGGAGCGGCTGCGATGATCGTGCTGGTGACCGGCGGCGGCGGCTTCTTGGGCCAGGCGATCGTCCGCCGGCTCGTCGCCCGCGGCGACACGGTCCGCACGTTCCAACGCGGCGAGTATCCGGCGCTGGCCGCGATGAACGTCGAGTGCATCCGCGGCGACCTCACCGACCGCGATGCGGTTGGCCGCGCCGTAAAGGGCTGCGATACGGAAGGTTGCGATGCAGTGATTCACACGGCGGCCAAGGCCGGCGTCTGGGGGCCGCTCGAAGCCTACCACCGCGCAAACGTCCTCGGCACGCGAAACGTCATCGACGCCTGCCTGGCCGCGGGCGTGCGGCGGCTCGTATACACCAGCAGCCCCAGCGTCGTGTTCGACGGCCGCGACGAATCAGGAATCAACGAATCGGTCCCGTATCCGTCGCGCTATCTCGCCCACTACCCGCGCACGAAAGCCGAAGCCGAACGGATGGTGCTCGCCGCCAACGGCCCGGCGCTGGCCACCGTCGCCCTCCGCCCGCACTTGATCTGGGGTCCCGGCGATCCGCACCTGTTGCCCCGGCTCGTTGCGCGGGCAAAAAACGGTAAACTCCGGCTCGTCGCGCGGCAAGATAATCTCGTGGATTCAACCTACGTCGACAACGCCGCCCTCGCTCACGAACTGGCGCTCGACGCGCTCGCTCCAATCGAATCCGGTCAAATGTCGGCCTGCGCCGGCCGCGCCTATTTCATCAGCAATGGCGAGCCGCTCCCCATGGCCGAGTTGGTCAACAAACTCCTGGCGGCCAAAGGCGTCGCGCCAATCGAGCGCACGATCTCGCCTCGCGCGGCCTATGCCGCCGGAGCGATCTTCGAAACGCTCTACAAACTCCTCGGCCGTCGCATGGAACCTCCAATCACCCGCTTCGTCGCTCGCCAACTCGCCACGGCCCACTGGTTCGACCTCTCGGCCGCCCGCCGCGATCTTGCCTACGAACCGTTGGTGTCGCTCGCCCAAGGGCTGCAAATCCTGGCCGCAGAGAACGCCGTCTACGACTCCGGGGACGCTCCGCAGGCATCTCGCTAACGTGGTGTCTCGCAAGTGACGGAATTCAATCGCCGCTTGAGTGTCTCATGTTCCAACAGGTTGTTAGCTCGACTTTTTCCATTTTTGGCTGTGCGAAAAACCCACGAATAATCGAGACTCACCAAATTCGTGCGAAGGTTTTGGAACGGGCGAGCAAATCCAGGGTGTTGCAAAACCGTTTCGGTTTCCAAATTGCCGAGATATTCCAGAGTCACACCGCCGCCGAAATGGAATAAGTCGAGCTAAGAAAGTGTGAAACCCGCACGCACGCGGTCGCCTGGGAGCGCGACGTTCACGAGTCCAAGCAAATCAGTCCCGCGTCGCCGTCGCCGCTCTTTTCCCATTCGCGGCGGACTTCGCCCAGACCGTACATGCAGAGTTCGTATTGGGTGCTGAGGCGTTCCAATACGTCACCGGCGACGATTTCCTCGTTGGCCGGAATCTGGCTGGCGACGTGGTACGCCCGCTTGCCTTCCGCGCGATAGTCGAGCAGGTGATCCTTGCGGGTCTCGCTCTGCAGCGCGCCGAGCGCTTCCGGATAGACGCCGGTCCAGAACAACGTGAAGTCGCCGATGAAGCGATGGGCCTCGCGGCGCGCTTCGCCGACGCGGGCGTTCGCCTCGGTGAGCATGTCGGCCACGCCGCTGAGCCGATTTCCAGAGGGATTGCGCATCCGATAAACCGTCTCGGTGCGAATGAACCGCGTCAACAAACCGCTGACGTAATCGACCAGCGGCGGATCGACGATGCCCAGTTCGCCCTCGAACGTTTGCTCGGTCAGGCCGGCGAAATATCGCCACAATACGTCCCAGCGGTCCGACGTCATGGCAAGCGACAGGGGGCTAAAGGTGGTAGGTTCGCGAGGCGGAACCCGGCCGGCCGACGGCCTGGATTCTGCGGCCTCGCACCTATTGCCCGTTTTTTTGTTGACTCAATTTCAATACTACGCCGCCATCCACGGCAGGGCAAGAAAGACGGGGAAAGCTGGGAGGTTCCGCGAGACTGGCGGGACCGTCCGAGCGTGTCTAGAATCGAATTTGCATTTCTTTTCCATCCCCCAGTAATCATTGCCCGATTTTCGGCACCCCAACTTGCGTCGAGGGCCGGTCGCGTGACTGAGCAATCTCCCCGGATACCGAAGACGCCCGCCAATCTACCGGACCGCAGTTCAGGCTCGCGGAAGTGGTGGATTGCCGCAGGCGTGGCGATCGCCATTGCCGCCTACATCGCGTACGTCCGCATCACCGCCGAGCAGCCGTCGCCCGTCGCCGCCGAACGTGGCTCTGCCCTAGATTCCGAACCGTTGCCGCAAACAAACTCGGCCGCCAAACAGACTTCCGCACCGGTCGAGGCGGCGGCAGAATCGGCGAATCGACCGTCGATCGGTAACGCGTCGCCGAAAAACGCTGTGCCGGCGACAGCGGTGGTCACGAACGACGCCGTCGATCCGGGCGCGGTCGAGTCGGTGCCCGCCGCTGGGCTCGGTTCGACCGAAGCGCTTCCCGCCGCACCGCATCACACCGCCGAAACCCCGCCGCAGCGCGACGGCTGGGAATCGGAATCCTTTAACGAGCGGACCGACAAGCAACTCAAGCTGCTTGCCGGCCTCGTTGCCGCCGCCAAGCCTGTCGAATCGGCGGCGTTGGAAACTCTCGCTACCGACGACGTCACGGCAACACCGCTCCACGCCGAGAACCTCGTCGACGTGTTTCACGACGCCACGTTCCACGTTCGCCGCGCCCAAGGCACGACGGGCGCAACGCACCGCGGACGATCCGGCCTCGCCGACGCCATCAACGGCTTGATCGCGTCGCTCGGCGACGATCCCCAAGTTCATGCCAAATTCAAAACCGTCAGCGTCGAACTCGCCGACGACGGCGCGACGACGACCATGGTCGTGCAAATCGGCGGCCCGACGCGATCGGGCACCGCTGCCGGCAGCGTCCAATGGAACTCGCAGTGCCGCTGCACGTGGACGCGACCGGCCGACCAATCGCCGCCGCTGCTACGGTCGATCGCGGCCAGCGACTTCGAGCAGATCGTTGCGTCTTCGCCCAACGGCGGCTTGTTCGCCGATTGCACCGCCGCCGTCTTGGGCGGCAACGCGTCGTTTGCCGCCCAACTGCTGTTCGGCACCGATCACTGGACCGGCAATCTCGACGTGCGGACGGGCGTCGACGTCGGCGGCTGGCAGGGACTCGCCATCGGCGACGCGAACGGCGACGGCCGCGACGATATTTACGTTTGCCAGCCCGGCGGATTGCCAAACCGTCTGTACGTACAAAATCCCGACGGCACGGCGACCGACAATTCGTCTTTGGCCGGCGTCGATCTCGTCGATGCCTCGCATGCGGCGCTGTTTGCCGACTTCGACAACGACGGCGATCAAGATTTGGCCGTCGCCGTCTGGGAAGGCGTGGCGTTCTTCGCCAACGACGGCCGTGGCCGTTTTGCTCCGGCCGCCACGGTGCTGCTGCCGGCGTCTTTCTCGTACTCCCTCGCCGCTGCCGACTACGACCTTGACGGCGACCTCGATCTGTTCGTCTGCGGCTATAACCCCCGCCCCGGCGTCGACCGCCACATTCTTTTCGCCCGCCCCGTTCCGTATCACGACGCCAACAACGGCGGCCGCAGCGCGATGCTGCGTAACGACGGACCGGCGACGACGAGCAAGCGTCAGAACGACCGCTGGCGGTTTCATCAGGTGACCACCGAAGTCGGCCTCGACGAAAACAATCGCCGCTTCAGCTACGCCGCCGCTTGGAACGATTACGACGACGACGGCGACGCAGACCTGTTCGTCGCCAACGACTTTGGCCGCGACAATCTGTACCGCAACGACGGCGGAAAGTTCCACGACGTTGCCGTGGAAGCCGGCGTCGACGACGTCGGGCCCGGCATGTCGGCTTGCTGGGGCGACTACGACAACGACGGCCGCGCGGACCTGTACGTCTCGAATATGTTCTCGTCGGCCGGCAACCGCATCACCAGGCAGGCTCAATTCCATGCCGAGGCCGACGCCAAAACGCTGGCCGAACTCCGCCACCACGCCCGCGGCAACTCGCTGTATCGCAATCTCGGCGGCGGCAAGTTTCGCGACGTCAGCCTCGACGCCGCAGTGACGCTCGGCCGCTGGGCTTGGGGTTCCAAGTTCGTCGACCTCAACAACGACGGCTGGGAAGACATCTACGTCGCCAACGGTTTCATCACACAGGAAGACACCGGCGATTTGTGAAGTTTTTATTGGCGACAGGTCGTGTCGCAAACACCCACCGGCAGCGGCAAGCTCAAGCCGAGCGAAGAATATCTCGACGCTTGGGACCAACTCGCGCAAATGATCCAAGAAGGCCGGTCGTTTAGCGGTCGCGAACGCAACTGCTGTTTTCTCAATACGCGCGGACCGCGATTTGCCGACGTTTCGGCGGCGACGGGACTCGACTTCGACGACGACGCCCGCGCCGTGGCCGTCGCCGATTGGGATCACGACGGCGATCTCGACCTGTGGGTCTCCAATCGCACCAGCCCGCGCGTGCGGTTTCTCCGCAACGACGTGCCGACAGACGCCGCGCACCTGACGCTGGAGTTGATCGGCGATCCGGCGCGGGCAACGAATCGCGACGCCATCGGCGCCCGCGTCGAAGTCCATCTCAGCGGCAACCCGCCGCGCACGCTCGTCAAGGCGCTCGTCGCCGGCGACGGCTTCTTGAGCCAATCGTCCAAGCAACTCCACTTCGGCCTGGGAGGGCAAGAGGCCGGCGAGCCAATCGAAATCGACCGCATCGTCGTCCGCTGGCCCACCGCCAAACAGCCAAACGTCGAAACCTTTTCGAACGTCGCCGCTAACGGCCGATACCGCATCGTTCAAGGCACGGGCAAGTCCGAGCAAATCGCCGCGTCGCCGCGAACCGTCGTTCTCAATCCGTCGGCCCTCGCACCGCCCGCTGAAACCTCCGTTGCCCGCGTCAAGTTGCTCGAACCGCTTCCGATCGAGCCATTCGAGTACCGCGATCTCGACGGCCGAATAAACCGTTCGTCCGATTTCGTCGGCGCTCCGGTGCTGATCAATTTCTGGTCCACCACGTGCGCGCCGTGCGTGAAGGAACTCCGCGAATTCTCCACGGAAAAGCCCACGCTCGACCGGCTCAAAGTGCGTATCGTGGCGCTCAACGTCGACGCAATGAGGCAATCCGAACCGCCCACCGCGGCGGCGCTGAAAACGGCGCTGGCGAACCTCAAATACGAATTCGAATCCGGCTGGGCGAACAAGGAACTGCTCGACGCGGTCGACAAGCTCCAGCGCAGCGTCGTTTATCGGCAGCGCACGTTGCCGCTGCCGATGAGCGTGCTCATCGATCCGGCCGGCCGCGGATCGGCGATCTACTTCGGTCCCGTGACGCCGCGCGTTCTGCTCGCCGACGTCCTCGCCATGGCCGCCGACCCCGCGACCTATCGCCAACAAGCGGTTCCCTTCCGTGGCCGCTGGGCTCGCGATCTGTTCGAGTCTCACCCGATCGCCGTGGCGTCGGCTTATCTCGAAGGCGGATATCCCGTCGACGCCAGGGCGTACATCGACAAGTTTCTTGCCGGCGAATCGGCCCCACCGAGCGTCGGCCGCACCCGCGACGAGATCAATCGCAATCTCCGCGTCGCCGACATGCACCACATGATCGGCCGCATCGCCGAATTCGAAGCCAAGCCGGGCGAAGCCGCGGCGGCGTTCCGTCGCGCGCTCGACTATCACGCCGAGCACGCCGCGGCCCGCGCCGACCTGGCCTGGCTTCTCGCCACCAGCAGCGACGCGGCCATTCGCAACGGCGGCGAGGCCGTCCGCCTCGTCGAGCCAATGGCTAGCGGCGGCTGGGGCGACGAAATCGCCGTGTTCGACGCGCTGGCCGCGGCCCATGCGGAGAACGGCAAGTTCGTGGACGCCGTTCGCGCCGCTGAAACCGCGTTGGCCGCCGCCGAGAAAGCGGGCGATGCATCGAGGTCCGCCGCGGTCGCCGCCCGCCTCGCGCTCTATCGCGCCAGTCGGCCGTACCGCTCCACTGAGCCGCGGCCAAGCAGCCAAAGCAAAAAGCCGCCCGACAACGGAGCGGCTTCGCAAACGACGATCGATTAGCAGACGAACTGAATCGACGGCGATCGGACTGCCGATCGATCAGAACGTGTACTCCGCCCGAACGGTCAGGCCATCCCACGACATGATGTTCGAATCGTCAAGCAGGAACTGCGGGCCAAGTCCGCCGAGCAGGTTCGACGTGGCTTGAGTGCTCATGCCCAAGTCCCACCAGGCTTGGAAGAACCAGCCGGCCGACAGGTTCAACCGTTCGTACGGCTGCCACCGCATGCCGATTTCGATTTCCGTGACGGGGACAGTCCGCGTCATTTTGTTCTCGAACGATTCGACCGTCGCCGGGTTGACGCCCACCGATGGAATGTTTCGCGACATGGCGTGTTCGTACCAGCCGACGAGCAGCGATGCGTCGAACGTGGAATAGACCGTGAACTGCTTGTTGCAGCCGAAGTATCGTCGGCCTTCGAGGCCGATTTTCGGACCGGCGCCGATGAATTCCTGATCGATGTCGAGCCGCCCGTCGGTCGCCGAGTTGGTGAACACGTCGGCATTCAAATCCCAGCGGGCCAATCGCGCACCGGCCGACCACTGCAGATCCCAGTCAGGACAGGTGCGGCAGTCACAAGGAATACACTCGCCGCCGGCACGAATGCATCGCGAGAAGTCGATGTCGAACACGTCCCCGCCGACGTCCATGTTGGCCGTCAGCGTATTGCCGGGACCGGGCTGCACTTCGAAATACGTTGGCACAACCGTTGCGCCGGCGTCGGTCGTCGCCGATCGCGACGAACCGCTATCGAGCCGCTGGTAGCTGGCCCGCAATTCAGCGCAGCAATCGGACAAACGATATCCGACATAGCCGCGAACCGACGGTTCATAATCGAAATTGTGATACACCCACGTGTCGGACGCGGCGAGTACGTTACCGGGTCCCAAGGTCGGACCTGACCGCAGCATGTAGGCGGTCGGCTCGCTGAAGTGTGGCCGTGCGAAAATGAAATCGACGCCCGCGAACCACCGGCCCCGCGCCGAACCGTCGCTGAACCAGTCGTCGCCGCAGGTGTCGCAACCGCCGCACGAAGCATCACCGCAACCGCCGTCGTTCCACGAATCGCCCATCGCCATCGCCGGCTGCGGCTCGTCGATGCGTACGCGTCGCTCGTGGACCATCGTTGTCTGAGGAACCATTGCCGTTCGCACGGGCGATCGTTGCAGCCCCTGTGGCGAGATTCCCTGCGACGAAACTCCCTGCGACGTCGTCGGCATCGGCGCCGACTCCGCCCGACTGATTGGCTGGGCCGGCACTGGCTGAAGCACGGTTTGGCGCGGCGTACGGTCATCCGCGATGACTTCTCGCGCCGCCGCCTGTTGTGGCGTCTGCCGAGCGGGTGCGTATCGCGTGGCGGAAGTCTGCCGGACCGCGACATCGCCCGTCGACTGAGCGGCGCTCGGCGGATCGCTCAGCGTGAGGCGACGCGAAAGCGCCACATTGTTGTTTTGAGCGGCCGCCGGCAAAGCGGCCAAAGCGAAAGCAAGTGCCGCCGCCGCGCAAGCGCGAGAAAAGTGGATTCGCATGATCGTCACACACCGTTCCAAAACGTGGGTGGTCGGCGGCGCGGCTCTTGCCACGGTGCGACCATTGGTGGACACGGCGGTCCCCGCGTCGGCGTTGTTCGCCGCGCGGTAAGATCGCCCCCCGTTTTACAGATATCGGTACCGAAACGACCGTCAATCACGGAATTTTCGGAACAACCCGCAGAACCGGAACGAAATCGCCCGTTAAAGTTTGCGTCGCTTGCGCAGCTTCAAAGCGGTCGCGTATTGCGAGAACTTTCGGCGACCGAGAAGTTCGTGCTAGCACTTGGATGCCGCGGCATTTCAGGGCATACGTGAATGCAGCGCGACAGATACTACGAGCCCAACCGCGTCGCACGGCCACGGGCTGCCCCTAGTCTCGGCGCCGCGGTTCGCATTTCGAAAAGCCGGCGCTATCCCGGCGCGGGCAGCGTGCTGTGCCCCATCAGAAACACGTCGATCGCTCTGGCTGCGCCGCGGCCTTCGTTGATCGCCCACACGACGAGCGATTGGCCGCGGCGGCAATCGCCGGCGGCGAACACTTTTTCGACGTTCGTGGAGAACGGGCCATGCTGGGCTTGATAGTTGCTGCGCGGATCGTAGGCCAGCCCGAGGACGTCCGAGACGTACTGCTCCGGGCCGAGAAAGCCCATCGCCAGCAGGATCAAATCCGCTTTCCACGTCTTTTCCGTGCCGGGGATTTCCTGGTGTTCGCGTGGCTTGGTCAGATCGACCTCGACGGTCCGCACACCGGCGACACCGCCCTGGCCGTCGTCGAGAAACTCCTTGGACAGAACGCGAAACACGCGCGGATCGCTGCCGAACTTCTGCGCCACTTCCTGATGGCCGTAATCGACGCGGTAGATCCGCGGCCATTGCGGCCAGGGGTTGTCCGACGTGCGCTGGGCGGGCGGCTTGGGCAATAGCTCGAAATTGACGAGGCTCGTGCAACCGTGCCGCATTGACGTGCCGATGCAGTCGGTCCCGGTGTCGCCGCCGCCGATCACAATCACGTCCTTGTCCTTGGCGGTGATGAAGTTGCCGTCGGCGTGGCTCGAATCGAGCAGGCTCTTCGTGTTCGCGGTGAGAAACTCCATCGCGAAGTGAACGCCGCGAAGCTGGCGGCCGGGAATCGGCAAGTCGCGCGGCCGCGTCGCGCCGGTGGAGAGCAGCAGCGCGTCGTTCTCGGCAAGCAATTGTTTCGGATCGACGTTCTGACCAACGTTCGCGCCGGTGACGAACCGCACGCCCTCGGCCCGTAGCAGGTTGAGCCGCCGCTCGACGACCGCCTTGTCGAGCTTCATGTTCGGAATGCCGTACATCAGCAGGCCGCCGATGCGGTCGGCCCGCTCGTAGACCGTGACCAGGTGGCCGGCCTTGTTGAGCTGAGCGGCGGCGGCGAGTCCCGCCGGGCCGGAGCCGACGACGGCGACTTTTCTTCCGGTCCGCGACTTCGGCGGCTCCGGCGTGACCCAACCCGCGGCGAACCCGCGGTCGATGATGGCGTTTTCGATGTTCTTGATCGTCACCGCGGGGTCGGTGATGCCGAGGACGCAGGCCCCTTCGCACGGCGCGGGACAGGCGCGGCCGGTGAATTCGGGAAAGTTGTTCGTTTTGTGCAGCCGGTCGAGCGCCTCGCGCCAGCGGCCCTGATAGACGAGGTCGTTCCACTCCGGAATGAGATTGTCGATCGGACAGCCGGTGGCCGATTGGCAAAACGGCACGCCGCAGTCCATGCACCGCGCGCCTTGCGTGCGCAAGTGCTCCTCCGCCGGATCGGTGTAGATCTCGCCGTAGTCCAGAATCCGCAACGCCGGATCGCGATACGGAACCGTCTTGCGCTCGTATTCCATGAAGCCGGTTGGCTTACCCATGATTCCGCACTCCATGAACGGGCGATTCGATTTCCTCGTCGTGCTGTTGCCGCTGTAGGAGCACGCGCTTGTAATCGACCGGCATGACCTTGACGAATTCGCCGAGCACATCGGGCCAGCTTTCCAGCACTCGGGCGGCGACCTTCGACAGCGTGTATTTGTGATGGGCTTCGATCATCATGCGAAGTCCTTGCACGTCGTCGTCGGCTTCGACCTTTTCCAACTCGACGAGACCGAGGTTGCACTTGGTGATGAAGTCGCCGTTCTTGTCCCACACATAGGCGATGCCGCCCGACATGCCGGCGGCGAAGTTGCGCCCGGTCGTTCCCAGGACCACGGCGTGGCCGCCCGTCATGTATTCGCAGGCGTGGTCGCCGACGCCTTCGATGACCGCGATCGCGCCGCTGTTGCGGACGCAGAACCGCTCGGCGGCGCGGCCATTGAAGTACGCCTCGCCGTCGGTCGCGCCGTAGAGGCAAACATTGCCGACGATGATGTTTTCTTCGGCGTCGAACGAACTACCCGCGGGCGGGTAGACGATCACCTTGCCGCCGGACAGGCCCTTGCCGACGTAGTCGTTCGCATCACCTTCGAGTTCGAGCGTGATGCCGTGGGCCAAGAACGCGGCGAAGCTCTGGCCGGCCGAACCGTTGAGTTTGATGTGGATCACGCCGTCGGGCAGGCCGAATTCGCCCCATTTCTTCACGACCGTATGGCTGAGAATCGTGCCGACCGTGCGATTGGTGCTGACGATCGGCAACTCGATCCGCACGAACTCCTTGCCGACGATCGCCGGTTGGGCGAGCTCGACGAGCTTGTGGTCGAGGGCAAATTCCAGACCGTGGTCCTGCGTTTGCGTGCAATAAACGCCGACGTCGGGGCGGGGCTTCTTGGCCGGCGCGAGGATCGGGGTGAGGTCCAGACCGTCGGCCTTCCAATGCTCGATCGCCGCGTTTGTGTCGAGCAACTCGGCGTGGCCGATCAACTCGTTGACCGTGCGGATGCCGAGCTTCGCCATGATGCCGCGGGCTTCCTCGGCGACCATGAACAAATAGTTGATGACGTGTTCGGGCTTGCCGCTGAATTTTTTGCGCAGTTCCGGGTCTTGCGTCGCGATGCCGACGGGACAGGTGTTCAAGTGGCACTTGCGCATCATGATGCAGCCCAGCGTAATCAGCGGCGCGGTGGCAAAGCCGAATTCCTCGGCCCCCAACAGCGCGGCGATGACCACGTCGCGGCCGGTTTTCAGCCCGCCGTCGGTTTGCAGAACCACGCGGCTGCGCAGGTCGTTGAGCACGAGCGTCTGGTGCGTTTCGGCGATGCCGAGTTCCCACGGCAGGCCGGCGTGCTTGATGCTGGTGAGCGGCGAAGCGCCGGTGCCGCCGCCGTCGCCGGCGATGACGATGTGATCGGCATGGGCCTTGGAAACGCCGGCCGCGATCGTGCCGACGCCGACTTCCGACACCAGCTTGACGCTCACTCGGGCGGACGGATTGGCGTTCTTGAGGTCGTGAATCAGTTGTTTGAGGTCTTCGATGGAGTAGATGTCGTGGTGCGGCGGCGGACTGATCAGGCCGACGCCCGCCGTGCTGTGGCGGATGCGGGCGATGTTGGCGTCGACCTTGCGGCCGGGGAGTTCACCGCCTTCGCCGGGCTTGGCGCCTTGGGCGATCTTGATTTGCAGTTCGTCGGCGTTGG
>JBBDYI010000260.1:0-17236 GCA_040901705.1 Pirellulales bacterium
GATATCTCAAAATCGTCGCTTCCGGCGGACCCTGGGACGAAATGATCGAACCCGACACGCACCGCCGCGTGCGCCGCGATGCCTGGATTCGCGCCCAACTCACCGAGCTTGTCGAATCCGCCGCCCCCGACCAGCGCGAAGCCATCGACGCGGCCATCCGCCGCCAGATCGACGTGGCGCTCGCCGGCGGACGGCTTGCGTCGCTCACCGCCGCGGTCGCCTATTTCGGCGCTCAGCCGGCCTCCGCGACCGCCAGGTTGAAGCTCGCCGGCATGCTGGTCGAGCAGGGCGACATGCTCGCTGCCGAGCAGCACGCCTTGCCCTTGGCGTTCTCGCCCGACCGAGCCACGGCCGCCAGTGCGTTGGCGATCCTCGGCGACCTTGATCTGCGTGCAAATCAACTTCCGCTCGCCGCGGAGCAGGCCCGGCGATTGCAAAACGATTTCGGCGACGTCACGCTCCCCGCCGGCGGTACGGGCAGCGATGCCGCCGCGGCAATTCTCGCCCAACTCGCCCTCCGCCGCGAATCGGCGTCTGCATCTTTGCAAGATCAAAACGCCCCCAACGAAAACCGTCGCCCAGCCCCCTGGCCAACCGGATACGTCAAAGTCGAAATCGGCAAGCGAACCGGCAACAGTGAACCCCGCGAAACGCAATACCAGGTTCCCCTCGTCGGACCGCGCGGACTGGCGGTCGGCAACGGCCACCTGATTCTCGAACGCAACGCCCAGCGCCTGATCGCCCGCGACGCATGGGGCAGCGAACTGCTGCACGTTTCGATGCTCGGCGGTCCGCTCGCCGAAGAGCGCGAGATCGATCCCTACGTCTGCGTTGCCCGCGAACGAGGCCACTTGCTGATCCTTTCCGCCGGCGATCGAATCGTCGCCATCAACGGACTCGGTTCGCCCGCCGATCCGCTCACGACGACGGCTTGGGAGCAACCGCTCGCCACGAAAGAAGACGACGAAGATTCGCCGCGGTCCTTTGGCCAGCGCCGCCGCGTCGAACGGGGGCAAATCACCAAACGCTGGGGCGAGGTCGAATACCGCGCGATCGATTCCGACGCCAACGTGCTGGGCGTGCTCGGTCCCATCACCGACGCTGGCGTCTGCTACCAGCGCGGCCGCGAACTCGTCTGCGTCGAATCCGCCACCGGCAAGCTCGTCTGGACCGTCGAAAACCTGCCGCCCGGCTGCGAACTTTTCGGCGACGAAGAATTGCTATTCGCTGCCCCGCACGACAGTCTCGACGGCGCGCTGGTCTTTCGCATGGCCGACGGCCAGCCGCTGGGCCAGCGCCAGGTGCCCAGCGAAATGAGCCGCATGACCACGCTCGGCCGCCAGATTCTCGTTTGGGGACAGCACGACGGCAAACTCGCCATCGGCCTGCTCGACGCTTGGACCGGCGCGCGAAGCTGGAACCGCCCCGTCGCTGAAGGAACCGTCGCCCAAGTCCTCGGCGATCGCGTCGCGATCCTCGAACCCACCGGCAAGTTCGTCGTCGTCGATATCGCCACGGGCAATACGGCGCTCGAACAACAATTGCTCGCCGAATACGACGAGTCCGGACAACCGCGGCTGGTGTCGCTGCACGTCATCGCCTCGCAAGAGCAGATGATCGTCGTCGCCAACCGCAGCAAATCGCCCGACCACAGCAAAGACAACAAAGTCCGCTGGATCAACCGGCAGACGCCGTTGGTCACCGGCCGCGTCTACGCGCTCAATCCCCGGACCGGAGCGCAACAGTGGCCCGTGCCCGCGGAAGTCGAAGATCAAGGACTGGTGACGTCCCAGCCGCCGGAGTTGCCCCTCTTGGCGTTCATGCGGCACGTCGACTTGGGCGAATCCCGCGAACGTCGCGTCCGGTTCACCACGCACGTCTATTGCCTCGACAAACGGACCGGCGGCGCGGTGATGCACCTCGATTCGACGACCGGTTACCGCTTCAGCCGAATGGACTTGGACGCCACTTCGGCCTACGGTTCCCACTGGACGGCCGATCTCGCCGCCGGCACGGCGACCTGCAAGCTGCCCGCGCTCGACGTAACGTTTCGATTCACCAATCAACCGATCCCACCGGAACCGCCGGCCCAACTGGCCGACCGCGATCCCGATGGAGAAGCCGCCCGGCAAGCCCGGGCGATCGGCTCATTTTTCAAGGAACTAGGACGCCGCCAGGCCGACCCCGGCGGACGAACGCCCGAAGACATCTTCGGCGGCGACGACGACCTCGACGACGAATAGTTTTGCAGCGTGGTTTTGTAGGGCGGGTCGAACGAAGTGAGGCCCACCGTGTTGTGTGCCGCTCAGCGTCGTGACGGCTCAATGTTGTGGCGTGGTCTCCCGACCGCGCCACGGAATTGCAAGGAGATCCGGCGAATGCAAAAAACAATCGCAATACTCCTGCCCATCTGCGCGACGATCGTCGCCTCCACGCTCGCACCGCGCGCCGTAACCGCCGCCGAGCGCGACCCGCGCACGCAAGCCGTCATCCACCGCGGCCTTGAGTGGCTCGCCTCGACCCAGTCGCGCGTCGGCAACTGGACCGCCAAAAACGGCGCTTACCCAACCGCCATGACCGCGCTGGCCGGCTGTGCGTTTCTCTGCGAAGGCTCGACGACCACCCAGGGAAAATACCAGGAGAACGTCCGCCGCGCCGTCGACTACTTGATCAATCGCTCCCGCGAAAATGGACTGATCGGCGACCCCGCCACCGACGACCGCTACACCTACGGCCACGGGTTCGCGCTGCTATTCCTCTCCCAAGTCCTCGGCGAGGAAGAGGACGAAGCCCGCCGCGCAAAACTCATCGACGTGCTCACGAGGGCGGTCGAGTTCACCGGCCGCGCACAGACTTCCGCCGGCGGCTGGGGCTACGTCAGCGCTAAGGACGGCGGCAACTTCGACGAAGGTTCGACCACCGTCACGCAAATCCAGGGCCTCCGCAGTTGCCGCAACGCCGGCATCCGCGTCCCCAAGGAAGTCGTCCAAAAAGCCGTCCAATACATCCACACCTGCACCCATGCCGACGGCGGCGTGCAGTACAGTTCCCAAGGCGGCAGCAGCCGCCCGGCGATCACCGCCGCCGCCATCGCCTGCTTGTACAACGCCGGCGAGTACGACGACAAATACGTGCCGAAGTATCGCGACTATTGCGAGAAGAATCTCGACGGACTCGGCACCGACGGCTTCGGCCACTGGCACTACGCGCACTATTATTACGCCCAAGCCATGTATCGCGACGGCGGCGAAAAGTGGAACAAGTATCGCGACGAAACGACCAAGAAAATCCTCGCCGACGTAAAAGACGACGGCCGCACCGCATTCTGGGAACAAGGCTTCGTCGGCCCGGTCTACACCACGGCGATCAACCTCACGATCCTACAACTCGACGGCGCAGCGCTGCCGATTTACCAACGCTAGAAACAGGGGGCGGCGATCAGGGGTCGGGGGGCAGGGAAGAATGCTTCGACCGAATCGTCGGCCGCCGAATCCTGAATGCTGACCCCCGATTCCTGACCCCTGACCCCCGAACCCTATGCACGACCACGACTCCGCTGTCGCCCGACTCGGCGAGGCTCGCAACAAGATTCTCGAACAGTTCTCGCGCGTGATCGTGGGCCAGAGCCACGTCATCGAGGATCTGCTCGTCTGCTTGTTCAGCCGCGGCCACTGTTTGCTCGAAGGCGTCCCTGGTCTCGCCAAGACGTTGATGATCAGCACGCTCGCCCGCACGCTGAACCTGTCGTTCAGTCGCATCCAGTTCACGCCCGACCTGATGCCGGCCGACATCACCGGCACCGACGTGATCGAAGAAAACAAGACGTCCGGCGCTCGAGATTTCCGCTTTCTCGAAGGCCCGCTGTTCTCGCACGTCATCCTCGCCGACGAAATCAATCGCACGCCGCCCAAAACGCAAGCCGCGCTGCTCGAAGCCATGCAAGAGCGGCAAGTCACCGTCGGCCGCATTCGCCACCAGTTGGCCGACCCGTTCTTCGTGCTCGCCACGCAAAACCCGATCGAACAAGAAGGCACCTACCCGCTGCCCGAGGCGCAGCAGGACCGCTTCATGTTCAAGGTGTTCGTCCGCTACCCGTCGGCGCAGGAAGAATTCGAGATCGCCCGGCGAACCACGTCGACGCTCGTCGAGCAAGTCACCGCCGTCCTGTCCGCGGCCGAAATCCTGGAACTCCAGCGGCTCGTCCGCGAAGTCCCCGCGGCCGATCACGTAATTCGCTACGCCATCGCCCTCGTGCGGCAAACGCGAGCCAACGAGGACGGCGCGCCCGACTTCGTTCGCGAGTTGATCCACTGGGGCGCAGGCCCGCGGGCCGTGCAGTTCTTGCTGCTCGGCGCGAAATCGAGGGCATTGCTCCACGGACGCACCCACGTCTCGACCGACGACATCCAAGCGCTCGCCAAACCGGTCCTGCGACATCGCATCGTCGTCAACTTCGCCGCCGAAAGCGAAGGCATCACCACCGAAGACCTGGTCGACCGCCTCATCGCCATCACGCCCACCCGCGACGAAGACCTAACCACCGACGCCCGCTTCGCCAAGATGTTCGCCAATTGAAAATGGAACGCCAAAGACCTAACCACAGAGAACACGGAGGAGGAGCACAGAGAAACACGGAGTTGATTGCAATTCGCAAGTGATGAACGATGAGTGATGAATGATGAGTGATGAGCACCCAGCCGAACGAAGCGTCGCCACGCATCCTGTTCATCGCTCAGCATTCATCACTCATCATTCATCACTTGCATTTCCTCCGTGTTCCTCCTGCGTGTCCTCTGTGGTTGATGAACCCGGTCTCGAACTCGTGTGACGTCCATGCCCGACGCCAAGGTGCTGCTCGATCCCGCCGCGATCAAACGAATCGGCCGGCTGGAACTGCGCGCCCGGCATATCGTCGACGGCTTCCTCTCCGGCATGCACCGCAGCCCGTACTTCGGCCAGTCGGTCGAGTTCCGCCAACATCGCCAATACGTGCCCGGCGACGATCTGCGGAACGTCGATTGGAAAGTCTGGGCCAAGCAGGACCGGCACTACATCAAGCAGTATGAGGAAGACGCGAACCTCCGCTGCACGCTGCTGGTCGACGTGTCGGCGAGCATGAGTTACGCCAGCGGTCCGCTGTCGAAATATGAATATGCCGCATCGGCCGCCGCCGCGCTGGCTTATTTGCTGCTCAAACAGCAGGACGCCGTCGCCTGCGTGACGTTTGCCGACGCGATTCGCGCCCGCGTCCCCAGCCGCACCCGCCGCACGCATCTCGACGCAGTCGTCGCGGCGCTGGCCGAACAATCCCCCCGCGAAAAAACCTCGTTGTTCGACATCCTCCGCGATGTCGCCGAACACGATCCGCGCCGCGGCATGATCGTGCTGCTCTCCGACTTGTTCGTCGAACGCGACGGGCTGTTCAAGGGCCTGCGACTGCTCCGGCAGCGCGGCCACGACGTCCTCGTGCTGCACGTGATGGACGACGACGAACTCGATTTCACGTTCACCGGCCCCACGCGCTTCGAAGGCCTCGAAAGCACCGACATACTCAACTGCAACCCGCGAGCGCTGCGAGAAGGCTACCTCGAAGCCCTCGACCGCTACCTAACCGAAATCCGCCGCGGCTGCGCAAGCCACGCCGTCGACTACCGCCAGGTGCGAACGAGCGAACCGCTCGACGCCGCGCTGGCCGCGTTCCTGGCAAGCCGCGCGAACCGGCGAAGGCCGGCGTGAATCAAGTGATGAATAATGATGAATGATGAATGACGAGTGATGACCGCGGACGCCCTAGTCCCGCTGAATCCCGAATCCTCCCCGACCCCCGACCCCTCTCCCCCGACCCCTGCTTCATGTCCGCCCTCCACCCGGCACTCCTGGCTTGGCCGTTCGCGCTGCTCGTCGGTGTGCCGCTGGTGATCCATCTGATCAACCTTCTCCGCCGCCGCCGCGTCCGCTGGGGCGCGATGGAATTCTTGCTCGCCAGCCAAAAGAAAAACCGCCGCCGCATCATCCTGCGACAATGGATGCTGATCGTCGCGCGGATGGCCGCCGTCGGTTTGTCGCTGTTGCTTCTCGCCGGGCTGGTGCTCTCCGGCGATTGGGCGCGGCTGTTCGGCGGCGGCGAAGCCCACCATCTCATCGTCGTCGACGACACCCTCTCGATGTCCGCCACGGGCCCGGCCGGCGCCGCGTTCGATCGAGCCAAACAAGCCGCCCAGCGGCTCGCCGGACAAATCGCCCAAGAGAATTCGCCGCAAAGAATCACGCTGCTGCCGTACACCGTCGTCGCCGATCAAACGTGGAATGCCGACGAAGACTGGCTCGCCCACACGGTCGATCCGCAGCGGCTCTCCGCCGACGTCGAGGCGCGGCTCCGCGACTGGCGGCCGACGCAGCTCGCCACCGCTCCGCTGGCCGTGCTCGACGGCGTCGAACGATTGCTGGCCCAAGGCCGCGCCGGCGAAGAGCGCACCGTGCATCTCGTCACCGATTTTCGCGCCGCCGACTGGCGCGCCGCGCCGGCCGTGCGGCAGCGGTTCGAGCATCTGGCCGAGTCCGGCGTGAAAATCCACCTCGTCAACTGCACGCTCGCGTCCGAGCCAAACGTCGCGATTTCGGAATTGAAACTGCTGCCGGGTGCGCGGGCGGCCGGCGTGCCGCAGATGCTCGAAGTCGCCGTCACAAATCTCGGCCTCGCCACCGTGACCGATGTGACGATCGAAACCAGCTATCGGCCGCTGGCAAACGCAGCACCGTCCAACGGCGCGAGTGAAAACAATGCCGGCCCTGCCGTTAGCCTGTTTCCCTCCGGCGACGCCCCCTGGACCAGCTTGCCGGCGCTCGACTTCGCCGCCATCAAGCCCGGCGAAACGAAGGCCGGCCGCCTGCAAGTCCGTTTCCCCGCGGCGGGCGACTACGCGCTGAGGGCGGCGCTCGCCGGACCGTTTCTCGCCGACGCCGACGCGCTCGCCGCCGATAACGAGCGATACGCCGTGGCGAAGATCGCGCTCGACGTGCCCGTGCTCGTCATCGACGGCGACCCCCGCGACGACGATGCGTTTCACGTCACCACCGCGCTGCGGCCGGGCGGAGCGACGCGGACCGGCGTCAATGTAACGGTCAAACCGGCCACGTTCCTCCGCGACCAACCGCTCGACGGTTTCGCGGCGGTCTATCTGCTCGACGTCGGACGATTGGAAAAGTCGGCCGTCGATGCGCTGGAAGATTACGCCCGACGCGGCGGCGGCGTAGCGTTTTTCGTCGGACCGAATGCCCATCGCACGACGATCAACGACATGCTGTTCCGCGACGGCGCGGGCTTGTTCCCCACCGCGGTGGAAGGCCCGACGGATTTGCCCTATTCGCTGGCGAGCCGCGGCGATGGCTCCGAAAATGACACCCAGAGCACTGGCACAGCCAGTGGCACCCATGTGGTCGACATCGCGTTCGACCGCCGCGGCGCGCTGGCCCGCTTGGCCGGCGAGGCCTATCAAGGCTTCGCCCCGCACTTATCGCGATATCTGGCCATCGATGCGGCGCGGCTGGCGGCAAAGGACTCGCCCGCGACGGTCCTCGCCCGCTTGCGCAACGATGCGCCGCTGGTCGTTGCCCGCCCGTTCGGCCAGGGGCGCTCCGTCGTCGTACTGACGACGGCCGGCAAACTCTGGTCGGATTGGGCCGGTTCGCTCACCTTCCCGATTCTGCTACAAGAACTGCAAGGCTACCTCACCGCCGGCCAGGCAGCCCAATTCGGCGGCGCGACCGGCGAACTGCTGGAACTGCCGCTCGACGCGAATCGGTACGCCGCGGATACGCTCGTCACGCTTCGCACGCCCTACGACGCCACGTCGCCGTGGTCGAAGATCGAACGCAAAGCCGAGCCGGCCGACGGCGGCGCGCTGGCGGCTCGTTTCGCCGCCCGCGATCGCCGCGAAACCGGCCGCATCGGCATTTATGAAGCAAGCTACGCCGACAAGAGCGGGTCCAGCCAGGTCCGCCGCGAGGCCCGCAATGCCGCCGCCAGCGAAGGCGATTTGACCGCCCTCGACGCCCGCGACGTGGCCGAACAACTGGGGGGCGTCGACTTCGTCTACCACGGCTACGCGGAACTGGAGAATCAAACCAACCGCGTCGCCGGCGTCGATTCGAGTCCGTATTTATTCTGGCTGCTCTTCGCGCTGCTGGCCGGCGAACAATTGCTGGCCTACCTGGCGAGCTATCATCCGAGCCGAGACGCGAACCATCACTCCCGCCAACACCCAAACCGGCCGGAGGTGTCGCGATGACGCATCTCCTCATGCCGGTTTCCGCGGGAACACTCTCCGCCGTCGAAGCCTTGCCGCCAACGCTCGAATCGGCCCGGCATTCGCTGTTCGATTCTCCCTGGTCGCTCGCCCTCGCGGCGCTCGTCGCCGCGGCGGCGATGTTCTACTGGTGGCGGCTGTATCGCCGCGACGCCGCGGCCATATCGCCTGGCTACGGCTGGCTCCTGTTGTCGCTCCGCCTGGGCGTCCTCGTCGCGCTGGGAATGTATTTCGTCCGCTTCGAGCAGCGCGTCGACCGCCGCGAGCAGTTCGACTCGCGCGCCGTGGTGCTCGTCGACACGAGCCTCAGCATGGCCCGCGTCGACGCCGATCTCCCCGCCAGCGGATCGCAACCGCGCTGGCAATTGATCGCGTCGCAGCTTACCGACGGCGGGCTGATCGATCGCCTCCGCCGGCAGCATCAAGTCTACGTCTACACGTTCGACGACAAAGAAACGCCAACCCTCGCGGCGACGTTCGAGAAATCCGCCGCATCGAAGCGCAGCGCGACCGCAAGCGAAGAAAATAGCGACGATGCACAGTCCGCCGAATCCATCGCCCCACACGTCCGGCTCCGCGGCACGCTCGACGAACTAACCAAGACCACGCCCGAACCGCTGTGGTGGCTCTTGGGCGCAACGATCGCCGCGGCCTGGCTGCTCGCGGCGGTTTGGCTTGCGCGATCGCGCCGCGTCCGCGAAATGCCCGCCATCGATTGGTTCTGGGCGCTACTCGGCACCGTCGCCCCCGCCGCCGGCGTCGTCGCGCTCATTCTGCTGACCTATTCCCAGCGCGACGCCATCGAAGGCGAAACGGCCGCGGTCGTGACGCCGCCCACTGGCACAGCGAATTCATCTGAAAACCAATCCAAAGACTCAGCGGCCGTCGACCTAGCGTTGCTCGGCGAAAAGCTCCGCCCCCACGGCGCGGCGACCCGCCTCGGCGACGCGCTGGCCCGCGTATTGGCGGAACAGCGCTCGCATCCGCTCTCGGGCGTCGTCGCCTTCACCGACGGCGGTCAAAACGCCGGCGAAAGTCCGCTCACCGTCGTCGCCGACGCCAAAGGCGCGTCGATCCCAATCCACGTCGTCGGCATGGGCTCCGACCGCCGGCGGTCGAGCGTGCGAATCGGCGACTTTGCCGCGCCGGCTCGCGTCTTTCCAAACGACCAGTTCGACGTCACCGCGACCGTCCAAGCCACCAACCTCAAAGACCGCCCGATCGCCGTCAGCCTGTACGCGAAATCGACCGACGCCAAAGATCCCGACAAAACAACGGCCGAAACGCACGTCGCCACCGAGCGTGTGCTGCTCGGCGGCGACGGCGAAGCGAAGCAAATCAAGTTCGTCCTGCCGCCGCTGCCGGTCGGCACGTACACCTACGTCGTGCGGCTCGAAAAGCTGGCCGACGACGACGATCCCCGCGACAACGAAGCCCAGGCCGCCGTCGAGGTCGTCGCCCAACAGATGCGCGTGCTGCTCGCGGCCAGCGGCCCTTCGCGCGACTATCAATACGCCCGAAATCTGTTCTTCCGCGACAAGACCATCAGCGTCGACGTGTTGCTGGCCACCGCGCCCCCGGGGCCAGGCATTTCGCAAGACGCCGACGCAATCCTCGCCGAGTTCCCCCGCACCCGCGAAGAACTCGACAAGTACGACGCCGTGATCGCCTTCGATCTCGATTGGACCGATCTCGACGCCACGCAAGTCGACACGCTCGTCGAATGGGTCGATCGCCGCTTGGGCGGGCTGGTCGTCGTTGCCGGCCCCGTGCATACCGTGAAGCTGACCACCGAAAGCGGCGCGGCCGGTTCGCTCACGCGGATTCGCGAACTCTACCCGGTGATTTTCTCACGCCGCGGCGTGGCGCTCGCCAGCGACGCCGAAAAATTCCGCTCCACGACGCCGTGGCACGTGGAACTGACCCGCGACGGCCTCGAAGCGCCGTTCTTGCGATTGGAAGACGACCCACGGGCGAGCGCCGCCGTATGGGAGACGTTCCCCGGCGTGTTCGGATATTTCCCGGTGCAAGGTGCGAAGGCCGGTGCTCGAGTCTACGCCCACTACGGCACGCCCGACGCCGCCAAGGGACCGCCGGTCTACATCGCCGGACAGTTCTACGGCGCCGGCCGCGTCGTCTATCTCGGCAGCGGCGAAACGTGGCGGCTGCGGTCGCTCGACGAAGCCTACTTCGAGCGGTTCTGGACGAAGCTCACCCGATTCGTCGCCGAAGGGCGATTGCTCCGCGGATCGCGGCGCGGGGCGTTGCTCGTCGACAGCCGCCGCGTCACGCTCGGACAGCGCGTCGAAGTCAGGGCGATGCTGCAAACCGCCGACCGCGAGCCGCTCGTCGTCGATCGCGTGATGTTGCAATGCAGCCAACCCGACGGCGCGGCGTTCAGCGTACCGTTGCAAAAAGACGGCGCGACGCCGGGCGTCTATCGCGGCGACTTCCTCGCGGCCCAGCAAGGCGTGTATCGGCTCGAATTGGAAGCGCCGGGATCGCCCTACGAACTGATCGCCGAGACGATTCGCGTCCTCGAACCCGACCTGGAAGCGGAACACGCCCGCCGCGACGATGCCCTGCTGTCGTCGCTCGCCACGTCAACGGGCGGAAAATACTTCATCGGCGCTGGCGGACCGACCGCACCGAGCACCACGTCGGCCATCGCCGGCGAACTGCGCGACGCCACGCGATACTTGCGCGTCCGCGGAGCAGCCAGCGCAACGTGGGACCGCCTGTGGGCAACCACGCTGCTGGGCGTCATCTGCGGACTACTATTCACCGAATGGACGCTCAGGCGTCTGGCCAAACTAGCATGACACCGCAATTACATTAACGTCATGAGCACCGCCACCGAACAACGACGACCGCCCGACGTCCGCCTCCCCGGCGAACTGCGTTGGCTCCTCGCGCGCTTGCGGTGGACGATTCGGGCCTACGCCTGGCTCGACGGTTTGGCGACGGCGGCGATCTGGCTCGGCGCGGCGTTCTTTTTGTTGTGGCTCGTCGATTGGTCGTTCGAGCCGTCGTGGACGAGTCGCCGCGCGGCCATGCTGGTCGCGGCGGTCGGCGCGGCGGCGATCGTCTATCGGCTCATCCTGCGGCGCACGTTCGCGCGGCTGCCCAGGGCGAGTCTGGCCGCACTCGTCGAACGCCGCTACGCCGGCTTCGACGACCGGCTGCTCACGGCCGTAAACCTCTGCGGCCGCGCGTCGCCGGAAATCGACGCCAATGCAACCGACTCCAACGCAATCGATGCCGATGCGGCGACTGCGCGACAAGCGATGCTCGCACAAACCGTCGCCGAAGCCCGCCAACTTGCCACCGCGGTGCAAATTCGCCGCGTGTTCGCCGGCCGGCCGCTGTTGGCGCGCGAGGCGACGGCCGCCGTGCTCGCGCTGGCCTTCGCGGCGACGTGGTTCGTTGCCGGCGACGCGCTGGCGTTCTATCTGCAACGCCTGGCCGGGTCGCCAGAACCCTGGCCGCGAAAAACGTTGCTCGTCGTGGAAGGTTTTTGGGCCGACTACGCGCTCGTCGTGCCGCCGCCAGGGCAAGCCGCCGAGCCGGAACAAGTTCACGTTTACACCGGCGCGGTCGAAGTCCGCGACCGCGATGCAAAATCGAGCACAGACGACGACCCTTACGTCATCGACGCCGGTTCGGGTGCGCAGGCGACCTTTGACGGTGACGGCGCGCTGGAATTAACCCCGGTCGCCGCTCGCTCCGCTACCGAGATCGTCGCGCCGATCGGTGACCGGTCGCGGTTCGCCGCCGTTGCCGCCGGCGGCGGCGTCGCCGTGCTCCGCAGAACCGTCGATTGTCTCTGGCGCGGCGATGCCCGCGCTTATCGCGCCGGAGCGCGGCTGTCGCTGGGGCAATACGAATTGATTTCCGGTCGCGCCGAACTGGTGCTCAACGGCGGCACGCGGCTGGTCGTCGCCGGGCCGGCGGCGTTCGAGATCGCCGGCTCGACGAAGCTGATCGTCGATTACGGCCGGATTTCGGTCCGCGCGCCGCTGCGGCCCGCTCCCTTTGTGATCGAAACGCCGCACGCCGCTTACGTCGCCGTCCCCATCGACCATCTGCGCGTCGTTCGCGGCGGCGACGTCACGCTCACCGTCTTGGCCGACCCACTGCGCGTGCTGCCCGAGTACGTCGAAGCCGCCTACGAAGGCGAAGGCGGCGCCGACGGTCGGCAAATGCTGCAACAAGAAGCCGCCGCGATACCCGGCCGCGACGAGTTTCAGCGATACACCCTCTCGATGAAGAATCTGCTTGGCTCGCTCGACTTCGAAATTCGCGGCGGCGATGGCCGCGTGTCGGGCGTGAAGATCGAAACCGTTGACAGCCCCAAGCTCGTCGCCACGCGGGCCGCCTGCCACTTTCCCAAATATCTCGTCGACGAGCGTTCGGGAAGATTCACGCCCCGCGAGTTCGACGTCGCCGGGCCGCTCGAATTGCCGACCGGAACCGACGTCACGCTGCACGCGCAATCCAGCAAGCCGCTGCGAAAGGTCGAAATCGCCACCGGCGACGGCGAAACCAAAACGATCGACGTGGCCGGCGACCGTCACGAGTTCGCCTACGCCGTCGGACCGCTCGACCGAACGACGGCGTTGTTCGTGACGCTGCACGACACCGACGGCGTCGCCAATCGCGATGCGATCGCGGTGCAATTGATCGCCGTACCCGACGAGCCCCCGCGCGTGGCCGTGCGGCTGTTCGGCGTCGGCTCCACGATTACGCCCAACGCGCTGCTACGGCTGCAAGGCGAGATCGCCGACGATCACGCCCTCAATCGCGGCTGGTTCGTCCTCGACGTGGCCGGCGAAGACGCCGCCACGCACGACCTGACGAGCAAGATCGCCGGCCAGCGCCGCGTCGTGCTAACGACAGAACCGTGGCGTGGCACGGATCGCTCGCCATCGGACGCGGCGGTCGGCAACGAGATCGCCGGCAGCGACGCCGCAACATCGTCCGAAACGCTCGACCTCGCCGCGTTTCGTCTCCCCTCCGGAAGAGCGCTGGCCGAAGGAGATCAACTGATGGTCTCGGTCCGCGCGACCGACCGCTGCGATTTGCGCGACAAACCGGCGCTCGGCGAGGGCGACCGCGTGCCGCTGGAAGTCGTGACGGTCGATGACCTGCTCGCCCGGCTCGAAGCCCGCGAGGTGTTGCTCCGCGACAAGCTCGCGACGGTCATCGACGAATTGGAGCGAACCCGCGACGCGCTCGGCGAATTGAAATTGCCGGCCGACGACGCCAGCAGCACCACGTCGCACCGCCTCTTGGGCCCGCAGGTCGAACGGGCCGCACAGAACAGCGAGCGGAGCCGCTACGAAACCACCACGCTCGCCAACGCCCTCGACGATATCGGCGAGGAATTAGCCACCAACCGGCTCGACACGTCGCAGCGCCGCGGCCGGCTGGCCGAGCAGTTGATCGTGCCGCTGCGAACCGTGGCGGCCGAAGGCTATCCGAAGTTCGATGCCCGTTTGTCGACGCTTCGCACCCGCACCGTGGCGGAGGACCAACTTGCTCAACTTCGTCGCCAGCTCGCGGCACTCAACGCAGGGCCAAACGCCGCCGCCGCAGCCACCAACAATGCATCGCCGGACCAGCCAACCGCAACAACCGCGCAGACGATCGTCCAGCGAATCGCCGAACTAGCGACAAGACTCGCCAACGAGCCGCCGATCGAGCAACTCGTCGGCGACGCCCAGGCCGCGGCCGACCGCATTGTCGTCGCCCTCCGCGGCGTATTGGGCGAATTGGCCGACGCCGGCGACTTCAACCAATTGGTCGACGAACTGCGGGAAATCAGCAAGCGCCAGCAACAGTTGCGCGAGCGTACCCGCAAAGAGCAGCAAAAGAGCTTGCTCGAATGAGCCGGCGGTTCGATACAATGAATAGTGGCCGGGGAATAGGGGGCAGGGGACAGCGATATTACGACGCGATGGTGGATGAGATGACGACATTTTGGCGATTTATTGCGGCTTGCGGCTTGGTGGTCGGCTTTGGATGCGTTGCCGCGGCGCAGACGGAAACGCCCAGTGCCGAACCGCCTCGCGCCACTACGCCGGCGGTCCCGCCAGAGAAGGATTCGCCTGCCGCGCCCGCCGCGAATGCCGAACGTGCCCTCGCCGACGAACAACAACGGCTGGCCGACGATTACGCGCGGCTCGAACAAAAGCTCCGCCGGCTCGCCCAAGTCTCGGCGGCCGCCGACCCGGCTCGGGCGGCCCTGTTGAAACAGGCGTTCGCCGAAAGCAAGCAGCGGTTCCTCGCCGGACAACTCGAAGCCATCGCCCGCTCGCTGGCCGAACCGGTCGACGGCGGAGGACCGGCATTCGACCGGGTGCTCGATGGACAATCAAAAGTCCAGGCCGATCTCAAGGCGCTCGTCGACTTGCTGCAAAACGAAAGCCAGGCCAAGGCGGCCGAATCGGAAGCCCGCCGCCTCAAGGAACTCGCCCAACGCTTGGGTCGCCTGATTCGTTCGCAGGAAGGCATCGCCGGCCGGACCGAATCGGGCGACGAAGAAAAACGCCTCGCCGCCGACCAGGGCGAATTGGCCGACCGCACCGGCGATCTACACGGCGACGTCGAAAAGCAAGCGGCCGAACAACGCGCCGCCGCCGGCGAACAACACGATTCGAACAACGCCGCCGAGAACGGCCAGAAAAAAACCGGCGATCCGATGCCGCTCGGCGAAAACGGCGACGCCGAAAAACCCGGCGGCAAACAGGGCAAGCCCTCCGGCGAACCGGGCCAACCGGGCGATGCCGCGCCGATGGATGGCGCGCCGACGGACGAAGCCCCGCCCAAGAACAACGACGAAAACGAAGATTCGCTCGCCAAGCGCCTCGAACGAGCCAATCGGGCGATGCGCGAGGCGCAAAAAAAACTCGAACAAGCCAACCGCAAAGAAGCCGCCGCCGAGCAGCGGACGGCGCTCGAACAACTCAAAGCCGCCCAGGCCGAGATCGAGCGAATCCTGCGGCAGATGCGCGAGGAACAGGTATCGCGCACGCTCGTGGCCCTCGAGCAACGGTTCCGCGCGATGCTCGACGCCGAAATCGCCGTCTACGACGAAACGAAGCAACTCGACAAGACGCCGGTCGATCAGCGCTCGGCCGAGGACGACATCAAGGCCGGTCGCATCGGACGCAAGCAACAAGAGATCGTCCTGATGTGCGATCGGGCGCTCACCCTATTACACGACGATGGCTCCGCGGCGGCGCTCGCCGAAGCGGTCGAACAGCTCAGCGGCGACATGCGAATGGTCGCCGAGTTGTTGGGCCAATCGCGCGTCGATGCCTACACGCAGCAGATCGAGCAGGACATCGTCGCGGCCCTCGACGAAATCCTCGCGGCGGTCAAACAAGCCCAAGCGGACGCCAAACAGCCGCGGCCGCCCCGCGATCCCGGCGAAACCGGCCCGGCCGGCGAGCCGCCCCTGGTCGATATGCTCGCGGAGTTGAAAATGCTCCGCACGATGCAGGTCCGCGTCAATCGCCGCCTCAAACAGATCGGCGAGTTGACCCAAAGCGACGAAACGAACGATCCACAATTGCGCAAAGGATTGAACGAGCTTGCCGGCCGCCAGCAGCGGCTCGTCGAGATCACACGCGACATCGTAACGGGGAAAACGGAATGAACCACCAAACACGAAACTGGATGCGACGCACAAATGCCCCAGCGGTGCGACTCGCGCTCGTCGCATGTTGCATCGCCGCCGCGTTTTGCAGCGCCGCTGCGCCAACCGCCGCACGGGCCGACAATCAATCGTTCCGCACCATCAAACCGAGCGTCGTCACGGCCAGTTGGGACGTGCCCGACTCGCGGTCGGTTCGCGCGGCCGCGTTCGCGTTCTTGGCCTCGCAGGATGCGTCCGACGACGCGGTCGCCAAGGCCGCGGCGCTCTGGCCCGTCGCTGGCGAACCGCGCGACGAAACGTTCCACGGCGGCGAGCTCGTCGATCGCCTTGCGGCGCTCGTCGCGCTCGTCGAACCGCGGGCCGCGGACGTCTTTAACTACGCGAAAGGAGCCGGCCCGCTGACGCCCTGGCCCCACGCCGCTTGGCTCGCAGACGAGAAAACTCCGGCTCTCGTGCGCGACAACTTGTGCCTGCTCGTCACGCGGCGATTGGTCGAGTCGCGACGTTTCGAGGACGTCCTCGACGTGCTCAAAGGCCTCGACGCCGACGACGTGGCCGATCCAGCGGCGCTGCTGTTCGCCCGCGCGGTCGCCGAACACCAACTCGTGCGTCCCGAAGCCTGCGCCGCGACGGCGGCCACATTGCTGGAAAATGAGCGTTTGATTCCGACGCGCTACGCCGCCGTTGCAAGGTTGCTTCGCGCCGACATCGAAGGCGTCGAACACGGTTCGCTCGACGAAATCGCCCGGCGTATGGGACAGGTCGGCCGCCGCATCGAAATCGGCCAGGCCGGCCCACGCACGAACGAACTGGCGACCGATGTGGTCAAGTCACTCGACGACCTGATCAAGAAAGCCGAAGACGAGAGGAAAAAGCGAGAACAGTCGCCGGGCACGGGCCAGGCATCCGGCCAACCGGCCCAAGAAAGCCGCCCCCTCGAAGGCAAAGGCGAAGGTAAAGTTGATCACAAGCCAACCGGCGGCGGACGCGACTGGGGAAATCTCCCCGCCAAGGTCCGCGACGCGGCCCTGCAACAAATCGGCAAAGACTTCCCGGCCCATTACCGCGAAATCATCGAAGAATATTTTCGGCGACTCGCGGCGGAAGAGGAATAGAGGAATAACGGAATAGGATCATCGGCGATTTCGCCTAAGGTGGCGATTTCGCGTAGGGTGGGTCGAACCCTTAAGTTTACCCGCTTCTGGCTTTGTGTTTTTTACGTGGTCGGCGGCGGGAGGTTTTGTTTGGGGAGCGGTGGCGGCTTTGG
>JBBDYI010000261.1:0-17203 GCA_040901705.1 Pirellulales bacterium
TCATGCATAATTCCTGCTCGGGACGCGAGGATTTTGGGCGTTAGTAGTACAAAGCGTTGTGCCAAGGTGCTCACAGAGCACCCTACAGGTTGCGGTTGGACTTGTTCATGTTCGATTCTTTCACAACCTCCGAGGGCTGGCCGTGGAATTGCTACAATGCATGTTTGCGAACGGGCACGCCATCAACTTTCACAGCGGCGGCGCGGTTTTGCTTGCTCGCATTGCGGCGAACGACCGGGGGAATCTAGGGGGAATCATCATGCAGTCTCAAACGGCGGAACAACTTGTCGCCAAGAAATGCAAACCGTGCGAAGGGGGCGTCGACGCCTGTACGCTCGACGAGGCCAACGACCAACTGTCGAAGCTGACCGGCTGGTATTTGACGCACGATGGGCAGCGGATTCGCAAGGATTGGACGGTGAAGAACTTCATGGCGGGCATGGCGTTCTTCAACCGCGTGGCCGAGCTCGCCGAAGCCGACGGGCACCATCCGGACGTTCACTTGTGGGGATATCGCAACGCCTGGATCGAGTTGTGGACGCACGCCATCGGCGGGCTGTCGGAGAACGACTTTATTCTGGCCGCGAAGATCGATCTGTTGCCGGTGGAGGGTAAAAAGTAGACGTCAAACGGTTTTGTCCCGCGGCGAGGCTCCGAGTTGCTAGGGGCGACCGTCGGGTGAACGTCTCTCGACGGCGTACTGCGTCTGAATCTCCCCCCATTGCCAGCGTTGCCGGCTTTGTGCGAAAATAGGAGGAATGGTGTGAGTTTGGCGATTCGGCGGAGTTTGGCGACTGGGCGAGGCAGCGTGTGGTTTCGCGGCGTGCGATATTGATGTTGGTGGCGGCAGCGGTCGTGCTGCTCGTTACGTTTGCCGTGGCGAGCGCGCTGGTGCTGTTGCTGGACGAAATGGTGGACGCCTCCGGTGCTTTGCTGGCGAAACGCTTGGCCGTGGCCGCGCTGGTGGCGCTGGTGGTAGACTTGATTTGCCTGCTGCTTGCCGTGGGCGTGCGTGCCGCCGACCCGCCGGACGATGATCCGCCGCCACCGCGACCGCGCGATTGAGATTGGCGGCGAGGTGATTGCGCTGCCGCGGTCGTGCCGGGCCAGCGCATGATATTTGGATTCTCTTGCCGCGTGATCGCGCCTATGCCGGTTCGCTTTCGGTGCCACGGCTGCCAGCGAGTACTCAGCGCGGTGGATCGCAAGATCGGCGACGAGGTGAACTGCCCTGGTTGCGGCGTGCTGCTGGTTGTGCCAGCGGCGGACAAGGTGCCAGCGCCGCCGCGCGACCTTTCTCGCGATGAACGGCCTGCTGTCGCTGGTCGAGAATCGCAACCGGCGTCGGTGGCTAGCGGCGGCGGCGTGTTCGTGTCGCGGCGCGTGATTTACGCCCAAGCGGTGCTGTTGACCGTTGCAGCGGCGGCCGCGTTTGTCGCCGGTTATTCCATCGGTTCGGGCCACGAAGATCCACCCCCGACGGTGCAGCAAGGGACGCGCACCATCGAGGTGACGGGGCGCGTGGCGATTCGGTCGAGCGACGGCCGAACGCGGGCGGATGTCGGCGCGGCCGTGTTGTTTCTGCCGGCCGAACGGCGGCCGCGGCGGGACGCAAAAATCGAGGCCGACGCGCTCAATCCACAGCGGCCACTGCCGGAGGAGGACGACACCGTGTTGTCGGCCATCGAGTCGTTGGGCGGCACTTATGCACGCACCGACGACGCCGGAGGCTTTCGCGTTTCTCTGCCCGAACCGGGGCGCTACCATATTCTGGTGATGTCTCGCGCGCTCGAACGCGGCGGGAGCGCGGTCGACCGCGTCGATTTGGCGGCCGTGGGCGAATATGTGTTCGACGCGATTTCGCTGATCGCGAATCAGCGGTATGTGCTTGCGTCGCGGGAGTTGAGCGACGGAGCGCGGTTCGATCACGAATTTCGCGAGTAACCGGCGAGTTATGCGGTTGCAGGGCGAGCGGCGGTGCGGTTCTTATTGTGCGAGAGATCTGTTGACCACTGCTCGTTGGGCAGGGCCGGTCGTTCGTGAGGGGAATTGCGGGCGTCACGGGCCGCTGGCCGCGCGCGACCGCATGGACATTGGCCGCGGGCGGAATCTATAATTGCCGCTTTCGCACCGCGGCCGGGGGAATTGAGCGCTATGACGACGACGAATCGCGCTGCGCTGCGATTGGGCGCTGTCAATTATCTGAATACGAAGCCGCTCGTGTACGGACTGGGTGGCGCGGGTGGCTCGTGCGCCAGTTCACCTGGGGCGTACGATTTGTCGTTCGATCTTCCGAGCCGGTTGGCCGACGATTTGGCCGCCGGCCGGCTCGATGTGGCGCTGATTCCGTCGATCGAATTCTTTCAGAATCCTTCGTATGCGGTGGTGTCCGACGCCTGCATCGCGTGTCGGGGACCGGTGCTGAGCGTGAAGCTATTCAGCCGCGTGCCGCTGGAATCGATCGCGTCGCTGGCGCTCGACGAAGGCTCGCGGACGAGCGCTGCGGTGGTGCAGATTCTGCTCCGCAAGCGATTCGGTCTCGCGCCTGCGTTGGAACCGCTGCCGATCGGCGCGACGCTGGCCGACACCGCGGCCGATGCCGTGCTGTTGATCGGGGATCGCGCGATCCACTCGCCGCCGGGCCGATTCGCCGCCGTGTGGGATTTGGGCGATCAGTGGCAACGCTGGTCGGGTTTGCCGTTTGTGTTCGCCATGTGGGTGGCGCGGCCGGGTATCGACGCGGATCGATTGGCCGAGCTGGCGACGGTGCTGGCGGCGGCTCGCGATGGCGGGCTGGCGCATGTCGAGGAAATCGCCGAGCGCGAAGCGCCGCTACTGGGGCTGACGATTCCGCAGTGCGTCTCTTATCTGCGCGACAACTTGCACTTTACGCTCGGGCCGCTCGAACGCCGCGGCCTGGATCTCTTTCACCGTCTGGCGGCCGAACTGGCTTTGGTCCCGGCCGACTCGATCTATGCCAATTCCAACGCCGACACCGATGCCGACAACCCAAACGCCACACAGCGCAGCGCCGTCGCGGCCGATTGCCAAACTGCTCGATAAAGCGGTGGGCGGCGAGCGACTTTCGCCGGCCGACGGCCTTGCGCTGCTGGCAAGCCACGATCTGGCCGCACTGGGCCGCGCGGCCGATGAAGTCACGCGGCGGCTGCATCCGCAGGAGTATCGCACCTATAACATCGACCGCAACATCAACTACACGAACGTCTGCACGGCGGTGTGCGACTTTTGCGCGTTTTACCGCAAGCCCAAACACGCCGAGGGCTACGTCCTGGATCGCGCGGAGCTTCTGGAGAAGGGCCGCGAGACCGTCGAACTCGGAGGCGATCAGATTCTGATGCAGGGCGGGCTGCATCCCGATTTGACGCTCGAGTGGTACGAGGAATTGCTCGCCGACATCAAGTCGCATTTTCCACAGGTGAACATCCACGGGTTCAGCCCGCCGGAGATTCATCACTTCACCAAGATCGCCAAGCTGCCGCTGCGAACGGTGCTTGAGCGGCTGCGGTCGGCCGGTCTCGGCAGTCTGCCCGGCGGCGGCGGCGAGATTCTCGTCGATCGCGTCCGCAAGGAAATCACGCGCGGCAAAGTGCTCACCGACGATTGGCTCGACGTCAACCGCGTGTGGCACGAGCTTGGCGGGCGGAGCACGGCGACCATGATGTTCGGCCACGTCGAAACGTTGGCCGAGCGGATCGAACATCTCGAGCGACTGCGGCAACTGCAAGACGAAACGGGCGGATTTACGGCCTATATCTGCTGGACGTTTCAGCCCGAACATACGGACATGGCCCACGTGCCGAAGGTCGGCGCGTTCGAGTATCTCAGGACGCTGGCGGTCTCTCGGATTTATCTGGATAATTTCGCCAACATTCAGTCGAGTTGGGTTACGCAGGGGCTGAAGGTCGGACAGCTTGCGCTGCTGTACGGCGCGAACGACATGGGCAGCTTGATGATCGAAGAAAACGTCGTCGCCGAAGCGGGCACGGTCCATTTTCTAACGGTCGACCAAATCCGCGCCGCCATCGCCGAGCTTGGCTACGTTCCTCGCCAGCGGAATGTGTTCTACGAATTGATCGACGAGCCGCCGCGTCCGGCCGGGGTTGAGTTGGTTGTGCTTTGACGCTGGTTTAGTTAACCACGGAGTCGGCGACACGGCGGGCGGCGACTTACGCTCACGCGCAGCCTTGGATTATCGCGGCAATTGATGTTTTTTCGATATACAAGGACCAACATACCAGGACACGGAGAAACCGAGGAATTCGAGAGAGCCGCTTGATCTTCTCCGTTCCTCCGGGTCTGTGTGTTCCGAAGCCATTCTGCTCACGAATGACCGCACTACAACTCGCAATAAACGGCGCCGCCGGTCGTATGGGGCAACGCCTCATCGCGCTCGGTTCCGCTGACGCTTCTCTGCAAATCGTCGCCGCGCTGGAATATGCCGGGCACGCCCTGTTGGGACGCGACGGCGGCACGATTGCCGGCGTCGCGGAACTGGGCGTGCCGCTGTCCGCGACGCTGGACGCACCGGCCGAGGCTTTGATCGACTTTTCAACACCCGCCGGCGCCGAAGCGGCGACGCGGTTGTGCGTCGATCGCGGTTTGCCACTGGTCGTAGCAACGACCGGACTCACGCCGGGCCAACAGCAGGCAATTCGGGAAGCCGCCGCAAAGATTCCGGTGGTGTGGGCGCCGAGCATGAGTCTGGCCGTCAACATCGCCATGAAACTTGTCGACGTGGCCGGCCGGGCGCTGAAAGATCATCCCAGCGGCGCGGACGTCGAGATCATCGAGCGGCACCATCGCTTCAAGGAAGACGCCCCCAGCGGCACGGCGCTCAAGTTCGGCGAGATCATCGCCAGTGCGATGGGCCACACTGCACAGCGGCACGGGCGCGAAGGCCGAGTCGGCCGCCGCCCGCACGAGGAGATCGGCTACCACGCCGTGCGGACCGGCGACAACCCTGGCGAGCACACGATCATTTTCGGTTTGATGGGCGAAACGCTCGAAGTCACCGTGCGAGCCAGCAACCGCGACTGCTACGCCCACGGAGCGCTGGCGGCGGCGAAGTTCGTGGCGCGCCAGAAACCGGGGCTGTATGGGATGAACGACGTGCTGGGGCTGTGATTGTTTCCGCGTGCGGATTCAGTAGCGGTTCCGACGTTGAGCGAGAAACACGTCGATACATTTTTTTAACGCAGAGGGCGCAGAGGTTTCGCAGAGGACGCAGAGTGGAATTATGTTGACGGTCAAGCTCGGCCACTGCATGCAGGCGTACCCATTCTATTCGAATTCTCTGCGACCTTTGCGCGCCCTCCGCGTGCTCTGCGTTAGGAAACGAACCGGCCCCGATCGCGCAATCGAGCAAGAGCTTTCGGAACTCATCTCCTGGGGGCGCGAATGAATCCCTACCGCATGGCCCTGCCGCCGCGTGCTTGGGAGGCCCGGCTCAAGCCGCGGTTGGTGCGGTTGCTGCGATTCTTCCGGCGGTGGAAGCGGGGCCGCGATCAGCGGTTGATTCAGGTCGACGTGTTGCATCGGGAGCGGCTCGCCGACTTGCTCCGTCAAGATTGCGGCGTCCTGATTACGCCGAATCACTCGACGCACGCCGACCCATTCACCATGTACGATGTGGCCGATCAGGTTGGCCGGCCGTTCTATTTCATGTCGACCTGGCACGTCTTCGAGGCCCAGTCGCGGATCGGACAGCGGATGCTCCAGTGGCACGGCGTGTTCAGCGTCGACCGCGAAGGAAACGACCTGCGGGCGTTCAAACAGGCGGTCCATATCCTACAGACCGAGCGGCATCCGTTGGTGATTTTCCCCGAAGGCGAGGTCTATCACTGCAACGACCAGGTCACGCCGTTTCGCGACGGGCCGGCGGCGATGGCGCTGGCGGCGGCGCGGAGGGCAAAGCGGCCCGTGATGTGCGTGCCGGTCGCGTTCAAGTATCGGTACCTCGACGACCCGATGCCGGAGTTGCTCGAAGTGATGGACCTGCTCGAGCGCGAAGTGTTCTGGCGACCGCGCCGCGAGCGGCCGCTGGTCGAGCGGATCTACGCGCTCGCCGAAGCGCTGCTCGTGCTCAAAGAGTTGGAATTCTTGGGCGCGGCGGCAAACGGGCCAGTCGTCGAACGGCTGCGCGGTTTGGCGGAGCACGTGCTGGCCAGCGCCGAGCAGCGATGCGGCATCACCGCGGCCGCCGGCACGACAATCCCGGAGCGCGTCAAAGGCGTGCGACGCACCGCGCTCGAAAAACGCGAACCGCTCGACGGGCACGATCCACAGCGGGTGGAACTACAGAACGTGCTCGACGATGCGTTCTTCGTGGTGCAACTGTTCAGCTATCCGGGCAACTATCTGACGGAGCAATCGAGCGTCGAACGATTGGCGGAAACGCTCGACAAGCTTGAAGAGGACGTGCTCGGCAAGTATTCGGCAACCATCCGCAGCCGCCGGGCGGTAACGGTCTCGATCGGCCAGCCGATCAACGTGCCTAGCGAAAAAGGAACCAAGAACGCCGTCGGCGAATTGACCGAAACACTCGAACGAAGCGTGCAGGGGCTGCTCGACGAAATGAACGGCGAGGCACACGAATCCTAACCACGGAGACCACGGAGGGAGCACGGAGGAACACAGAGAGGCCTTCAAGAGGATTGTGTATTGCCGGTCGCAGTCCCTTCATCACGATCCCCGCCGTTGTGATGATGCTTATGCAAATCGCACTCATTGTACTGCGCCAGTACTCTGCATGACGATTTCGCAACTTGTTGCTCGCTTGCGCAAATCTGGGTTGGTTCGTTTTTTAACGCAGAGGGCGCGGAGGTTTCGCAGAGGACACAGAGAACAGCCAACGCCGCCGCCGTTACGCGGTGAGCTAGAACCATCCGGAAAGGCTTGCTCTGCGTCCTCTGCGCGGCCCTCCGCGCCCTCTGCGTTGAAAAACTGACCCGCTTGTTTTTCGCTTGCGGCCAACGGCCGCGCTAGGTTCCTCCGTGCTCCCGCTCCGTGTTCTCTGTGGTTAAGGAATCCAACGCGACCGCGCGGTCGATCGTCGGGGCGAGACTTGCAACGGCCGCGCGGATTTCGTCTTGCGTGGCAGTGCCCGGAAGCAGGTCGCCGAAGCGGATCGTGACTTGGTAGGGCCAGCGGCGGGGCCATTTCCAGAGCACGCGGCCGCCTTCGTAGCTGAAAATGCTGCCCCACAGTTCGTCGAGATAGGCCGGCACGATCGGAACGCCGGCCGCTTCTGCGATCGCCGCCGCGTCGTGGATGAACGGTTGCAACTGGCCCGTCCGCGTGATGTTGCCTTCGGCGAAGATGCACACGAGCCCACCGCCGCGGAGGGTTTCGATCGCTTTGCCGCGGCCGGCGGCATCTTCTTCGACCGGCGTTCTTACGGGAATCACGCCGGCGACGCGACCGAGCAGCCGCAATGTCCGGCCGTTGATGTGACTGGCATCGACCACGAGCCGTAGTGACCGCGACGAGCTAATCATTAGAAACAAACCGTCGAGCCACGTAACGTGATTGGCGACGACGAGCGCGCCGCCGAGTTGAGGGACGGCTTCGCGATTTTCGATCCGCAGGCGGTACACGGTGTGCGCGAGCAGCCACACCACCAGCCGCGCCGTCGCCCAAGGGAGCAACACGAGCACGTAAATCAGCACGGGCAGCGTCGCAACGCCAGCGGCGAGAAAGATGCTCGTGGCGTCGAACCCCAGCGGTCCGTGGAGGACGTAAAACACGGCCGAGACGATCAACATGCCGGCGAATGCGAGGAAGTTGCCTGCGGCGAGGATCGTGCCGCGCGTTGCGGCGGGGCTGCGCTCTTGCATGTACGCGGCCAACGGCACGCTGAACGCGCCGCCGCTCGCGCCGAGCAGGAATAGCCAGACGAGATAGCCTTGGCTTACGAAGTTGAGGAGCATCGCGAACAATGCAACGCCCGCCGCGCCGAGCGGGACGAGGCCAAGCTCGACGTTGCCGCCGCTCAAGATGCCGGCCAGCACGCTGCCCGCGCCGACGCCGATGGCGAGCACGGCCAGCGCGGTGGCGACTTGCGTCTGCGAGCGGCCGAACTCTTCAACGACCAGCGCATCGACGTTTAGTTGGGCGAGAGAGGCGACGGCCCAAAAGAACGCGGTGCCCAGCGCGACTCGGAACAGCCCGGGATGTCGTGCGAGTTGAGCGAGATCGGCGAAAGCAGCGCGGAGGAAGTTCTTGGGAAAAACGCGGGTCGGCGCGGCGGCCGGCGCAGCGGCAACGGCGAGACTGGCGAGATAGCCGACGACGGCGACACCAACGAGCGTCACACCGCAGGCCACGATTCGCAGCGCGGGCGATTCGGCCGTGAACACGAACAGAAAGCTGCCCGCGGCGGTGCCGATCACGGTGGCCAGGATCGTGGTGAGTCCCATCAAGCCGTTGGCGGCGGAAAGATCGCGGGCCGGGAGCATTTCCGGCAATGCCCCCAGCTTCGACGGCCCGAACATCGCGCTTTGCGTGCCCATCGCGAACAGAACGGCGAACAACAAGTACAAATTGCCCACCGCGATGGCCGCGACGCCGCACAGCATGAGCACGATTTCCGCGATTTTGCACGCGACGATGATCGTGCGCTTGCTATAGCGATCCGCCAGGTGGCCGGCCAGCGCGGCGAACAGCAGGTACGGCACGACGAAGCAAGCCAGGCCAACGGAAAGCGCCAGCGCAGCGCCTTGGGCGTTGTCGTCGCCGAGCTGCTCTTTCGCCAGCGGCACGACGAGCCAGCGGAACATATTGTCGTTGAGCGCGCCGAGGAACTGCGTGATGAGCAGGCCGAGGAAGCTGCGCGAGCGAAGAGCCGAGGCGCTGCCCGACTCGTCGGCTCGATCGTGCGTCGAATCGGGTGATGGCATGGATTCTTGCACGGTGCGGCCGGCGGCGCGGTGGTATGACGGCGGCGAAGCGAAGCTCGTGAAGTATCCCAGCGACGCGGCGTCCCAGCAATGGCAACTGATTTGACCGCTGCTGCGGTCGGCAGGTCAAATGTCGTGTGAGAAGTTGTCCGCACGTCACACTGGCGACGCCACCGCCGCCTTACCATAATGCAGGCGAGCGCCGATTCGCCGGCCCGGCCGAGCTGGCCAATTCGCTAGCCAATCCGCAGCATCGCCGATTCAGGAAACGCGATTCACTCCCACCCCGTTTTGGAATTTCGCCATGTTATTGAAACCAAGAATTCTGTCGGCCTGTGCCTGCTGCTTCCTCTCCATCGCGATCGGCGGGACGTCGATCACATCGGCGTTAAGCGACGACAAAACTGCCGCCAAGTCCGATACCGAAGGCAACGGTGACTTCGTCGTCGGTCCGGACTACAAGATCGATCCCGATCTCAAGGACCGCGGCAATCCCAAGGGGAAGAGTTTCGAGTTCGCGATGCCGCTGGCGGACAGCAAAATCTTCCGCGGCGACGACGCCACGCTCGATGCGAAAAAACCGGTTCGCAAGGAGCGGAAGATATTCGTGTACGTGCCCGCCGCGTACAAAGACGGAACGAAGGCCCCGATTCTCGTCACGCTCGATGGGCCGAGCCATTTGGATTTGGTCCGCAACGCACTGGACAATCTGACGATTTCCAAAGACCCGAACCGCACGTTGCCGGCGTTCATCGCGATCGCGGTGGAAAACGGCGGCAACGACAGCAAGGGGAGCGAGCGCGGGCTGGAGTACGACACGATGTCGGACCGCTTCGCCCGATTCATCAACGACGAAGTGCTGCCGGCGGTGCTGAGCAATAAAGACATCAAGGCCGCTTATCCGAACATCGCGATTACGGAAGATCCCTGGGGCAAGGCCGCGATGGGGTGCAGCTCCGGTGGCGCGGCCGCGCTGACGATGGGCTGGTTTCGGCCCGACTTGTTTCGCCGGTTGATCACGTACTCCGGCACGTTCGTCGATCAACAGGACGACGACGCCGCGGAAGAGGCGAAGTATCCGCTCGGCGCTTGGGAATATCACAGCGGCATGAAGTTGATCGAGAAAAGCGACAAGAAGCCGCTGCGAATCTTCACGCACGTCAGCGAGAACGACCTGCGGGCGAACGATCCGGAGGAATCCTATCACAACTGGGTGATGGCGAACCGGCGAACGGCCGCCGCGCTGCAGGCGAAAGGCTACGACTACCGGTTCGTATTCAGCCGCGCGACGGGGCACTGCGACGGGAAAGTGTTCCAACAAACACTGGCGGACACGCTCGTTTGGATGTGGCGTGGGTACGAGGCGAAGTGAGCGCGGACGGGAAATGGAGCGCCGGTGGCCGGTTGGCCTGGTCTACGTATTCGGTAGCCCCGCGCCCATGCGTTCATGTTAGGGTGACCGAAAATGGACGACGACCGAGATGAGAACGAGTCGGAGCCTCGGCGAGACCGCGACGTGGGGCGGGGAATCCGCGACATGGTTTCGGGGTTGGTTGCGCGTTGCCAGGAGAAGCGGACGCGACGCGAGGTCTATTGGGACATGCTCTATACTGCCGTTGAGACGCTTGCGGCGAACGGCGGCGCCGTTTGGGAGCCGGTGAGCGGAATGCCGTCGCAACTCAAGTGTGCCATGGGCTGCGGGAGTCAACTTAACGAAGAATTGGACGGGGCGTTGCGACGGGATCCCGTCGAGCCGTTCTTGGCGCACGTTGCCATGCATGGCACGACGATCGTCGCGCCGCCGGGCGAGGGTGGTGAGTGTTCCGACGGTTCGAACCCGACGGATGATCTGTGGCTGTTCACGCCGATCGGCGTCGCTCGATCCGCAATGCCGTTGGCGGTTTTGCACGTCGTTCAGCGGTCGGGGACGCCAGGAACGACGCAGCAAGGTTACGCACGGTTCATGCGGCAACTTTGTGAGATCGCGCTGGATGGATTGAAGCGAACGGTGGAGGCGGAGTGATGCTTGGATGCGTGTCGTTGGTCAGCGAGCCTGTCAGGCCGGCGCGGGTTGCGTGTTGTTAGAATGGTCAATCGGGCGTCGCTTGGCCTGACCTACCGAACTGGAGTTTGCGGGGCGGTATCTCAAGGGGCCGAGTGAGAGGTTGTGAATGAATGTAGGGTGCTCTGTGAGCACCACAAAGCGTTGTGCCAAGGTGCTCACAGAGCACCCTACAGGTTGCGGTTGGACTTGTTCATGTTCGATTCTTTCACAACCTCTGAGTCGGGAAAATGAGCAAAAAAGCGGCGGAAGCGAAACGCGCCTCCGCGGCGGACGTACTGAGCGATTGGGGCGTGTGAAATAGCGAAGGCTCCCGACCGCGCCACGACTTGCTCGCAAACCGCCCCCAATGTCTTGTCGCTGCGGCGTGGCGCGGTTGCAGCGGCCCGAACAGGGCGGAATCCGCTCGCGAGCCGCCCGCGGACTCTGTGCGGGGGCTTGTGGGAGTGGTATATCTGACGTTCTCGGGCGAGGGCGCGCCAGCGGAGGCCGTGCCAGCGAAGGCCCGGCGAGTTGCTCGTTGCGGAACCGATTGTCGCGGCCCGATCGCGCGCGAACCTTCGATAAAGGCTTGCCGGTCATGCTCGAATCTCCTTCTCGTCCTTCGTCCGGATCGGCCTCCGTCGGCGGCGCGTCGAAATCGCCCCGTCGCAAGCACAAAGCCCCCGGCGACGGCCGCCGCAAAGCGGTCAACCGGCTCGTCGAAAACGATTTGATCCGCCGTGTGAGCTACGACGAGTATCGCGAAAAGGTGCGCGACGTTTACGCTGGACCGAAGGGTGCGCTGCTCGCTACGTGCAGCATGTTGTCGCTGCATTCTCCGATGGGCGAGCGGCTGTTTCGCAAGCGGAAGTTCGCGCTCGACGGCGCAAAAAGCATTTTGGACGTCGGCAGCGGCGCGGGCCAGATCGTCAAGCACTTGCTCAAGTATGCTCCGGCCGACGCGCGGATCGTCGGCATCGACCTGTCGCCAGAGATGCTCCGCCGCGCCCGGCAGCGGCTGCGGAGCGACCGGCCAGAGTTCTTCGCCGCCGACTTGACGCACCTGCCGTTCGCGGACGAGTCGTTCGACTGCGTCACCTGCGGCTACGTGCTCGAACACTTGCCCGACCCGCGGATGGGCTTGCGGGAACTGCACCGCGTGATGACGCCGGGCGCCCGGATGCTGCTGTTGACCACCGAGGATAGCTTTGGCGGAGCATGGACGAGCCGGCTGTTCTGCTGCCGGACCTACAATCGCGACGAGCTGCGCGAAATGTCCCGCGAGTGCGGCCTCGAATGGCGCCGCGAACTATGGTTCAGTTCGCTCCACCGGCTACTCCGCGCCGGCGGCATCTGCGTCGAACTGGTCAAGCCGATGTAAGGTTTGCATCCCAACGCGAACCCAAAGCGACGCCGGGCCGCATCGAGGTCAGGCCATCAGGTACAAGAACGCATCTTCGGCCTGCTTTCGCCTAGCTTCGTTTTCGATGAACCGGACGGTGGCGTGGAAGCCGTAGAGCGTCTTGATGCGGTGCGTCAGTCGGGCTTCGTCGCGTTTGAGCATGTCCTGCCAATATGCCGGTTGGCGAGGATCGTGTTCGGCTTTGACGACCGGACCAAGCTCTTCTTCGACGTCCGGCAGCGATCGCCAAAGCCTGACGTGCTGATGATGAGCCGGCAGAGCTTGTTGGGCCAATTCCTTGAAGCCCAAACGATGCAGTTCGGCGATGGCGGCGGCATGGTTGATGACGTGCCACAGGCCGCCGAATCCCTGCTTCTTGACGGACGCCGTGGCGATGAGTTCGTCGATGGTGGTGTCAATCATCGACTGAATCGAGCCATAGGGGCGGAACGCATCATCGGGCGGTAGCTTCACCTGGTCGCCGGTCAGCCAGCCTTTCTGTTTGCCGTAGTAGCCGCGACCCGCCTGGGCGGAGTTGAAGCCTTCGATCAGCTTGCGGATGCCGGCGACAACCGACGGCGTGGCAAAGTCGCGGTGGTCGCTGAGGGCACGAATTGCGATCGACGCGAAGATGACGTTGTGGCCGGACTGCCGCGTCTGGTCGACGTTTTTCTGCAAGGCGGCGGCGAGTGATTTGATTTCGTCCGGCTGGGGATCTTCTTTGGGCAGCGGCTTGAACAGATCGGCCGGGGTAATGCCCGATTTCTTGACATTCCACCAGATGGCTTCCTCGCCGGCGATGATTCGCTTGATTTCGCCTTCGATGCCGGTGAACACGCGGTCGTCGAGGTCGCTTTGATCTTCGCCGATGAAATAGCCGGCGGCGACGGCTGCTCCCAAGTGCCCGGCCAAGGTGCCGGCCTTATGAGCGTTGGCCAAACCGTAGACGCCGGTGCGGAGATATTCGAAGTCGATCATGGCGGCCGGCTTTCATCAGTGCGGCGGAATGGACTCGCGACACTTCCACTATTTTCGTCGATCGATTGACGCTTGCAAGCCTTTCATTGGCGCGGTGCGTCGCCGCGGTGCCTGAGACCTTCGGTCGAGCGCCGCGCCACGCTCGATCGGAGCAACGCTGCTGCGGCCGCGGAAACGGCGGGGCCTTGGGTGGGAGAATTTCGAGCCGGCGGTGTCGGCGAAGTCGGTCGCTCGGATCGAGCAAGGAAAGGTGATGCGCGTGCCGCGGAAGTCGCTGGAGAAGATTGCGAAGCGACTGGCGGTGAAGGCGGAGGAGGAAGGGACGTTTTAGGACGTGGGCGGCGTGCTTCGGGCAACTTGCCGGTTGGTGTGCTGCGTGGTGAGTCAATCGGCGATGGTTGGAGACCTTCGGTCGGTGGCGTGGCACGGTCGGGAGACCGTGCCAGAACTGCGCCACAACACGGGGTGGCCGGATTTATGGTGGAAAGTGGGCCACTTTTCGGGTAGGCTTGCGGGGGTCCGATGCAGGGAGGTATTTTTTCCGTTAGGAGGGCGGCTGGAACGCGGTCGAGATGCGGCTGGCTCGGAGATGAATGCGCGAATTATCAAACGCAGGAGCCGAGGCCCGCAAGCGTTTGTTCAATACATCGTGCCCGGACGCGAGGGTGAGGACATGTTTTTGGAAATGCGATTCAATACGCGGACGGCTCGCTGCACGTGCGTTTCCGATTGGTGCGCCGCGGTGGTGAATTCGTCGGCGATGTTTGGAGACCTTCGGTCGGCTGCGGGGCACGGTCGGGAGACCGTGCCAGAACAGGGGGCGGTGTGGCTCAGTCGAGAGAGCACCGCAAAACACGCTGGCGTTGCGAACTCCCCAAGCGAGGGAATTTGTGAGCATTACTCGCGTTTATTTTTAGCGGAGCGGCTACGGGAGGTGGTTTTTGGGGTGGTGTGTGGCTTGGTTTTGGGGTTGCGGATTGCCTGGGTTGCTATTTGCTCGTGGAGGTTGAACTTGGAATCGAATGCCTTCGGCTTTATTTCGCCGCAGAAGATGGAGGGCGGGTTTGCCGGTTCGCACTGGCCGAGCCAGTGGCACCGCGCTGAACTCGCCGCTAGCCAAGTGGGGCCAATCGTTTAGAATTCGACAAGTGAACACAGGTACACAATGCGACGTCGAGCATCGCGAGGGGCAGGGCGAAAATGAACGGCGAAGGATTGGCGGATTCCGTCCCGCCGAGCGGTCAACTCTTGATCTACCGCGACGGCGGCTTGAGCTTGCAAGTGCGTCTGGACGGTCAGACCGTTTGGCTGACCCAGGCCGGATTGGCGGAGCTCTATCAAACGACCAAGCAGAACGTCAGCCTGCATTTGCAGAACATTCTTGACGACAACGAATTAGAGCATGATTCAGTCGTCAAGGAATACTTGACAACTGCCGCCGATGGGAAGCGCTATCGGGTGCGGCACTACAACCTCGACGCGATTCTGGCCGTCGGGTATCGCGTGCGGTCGGCTCGCGGGACGCTGTTTCGGCAGTGGGCGACGGCGCGGCTGAGCGAACTGCTGACCAAGGGATTCACGCTCGACGACGAGCGGATCAAGGCCGGGCGGACGATCGGCGCGGATTACTTCGACGAACTGCTCGCGCGGATTCGGGACATTCGGTCGAGCGAGCGGTTGTTCTATCAGAAGATCACCGACATCTACGCGACGAGCATCGACTACGATGCGAATGTGGAGATGACGCAGCTTTTTTTCCAGACGGTGCAGAACAAGATGCACTGGGCGGCGCATGGGCACACGGCGGCGGAGGTCGTCGTCAGGCGAGCCGACGCGACGCAGGCGAACATGGGGCTGACGACGTGGAAGAATGCGCCGGCGGGGCCGGTTCGCAAGGGCGACGTGGCGATCGCCAAGAACTATCTGACGCACGAGGAGATTTCGGCGCTGAACCTGGTTGTCTCGGCGTATCTCGATTTCGCGGAGTTGCAGGCGAAGTCGCATCGGGCCATGCATATGGCCGATTGGATCGCCAAGCTGGACGACTTTCTGACGCTCAGCGGTCAGAATATTCTTACGCACGCGGGACGAATCTCGCATCAATCGGCGGAGGATCATGCTCATGCGCAATACGAACAATACGAAGCCCGCCGCCGCGGCCTCGAAGCGGGGAGCGACGGGAGCGATTTCGATCGGGCGGTGAAGCGGCTCGCAGGGTCGTCGCAGGGCGAACCGAAGGGTGCCCGCCACGGCAAGAGGAATCGTCGAGGCGATTCGGGGCAAACCGGAAGGTGACTTGATTGACCGGCGCGATCGAATTGTCAGGCAATGGGGTTGGCTGACGTACTTGGCTCGATTGGCCGTCGCGATCATATTGTCAAGCAGAGGGCTGCCCGAACTACTTGGCTGCACCATACATCGGGGTAAGAAGCGATGGATCAAGACACCATTGAAAACCATATTAAGAATCTTGGCAAACGAGATTTTGATGCGCTAATCGCGATGATTCTCGCGGAATTCTACGGCTTCACGGCGATCGACGTCGATGGAAAAGGAGATGGTGGCTCAGATTACCTACTTTTCGGGTTCATCCGGCGGATGAACCGTTGTTTTCACTATTGGCGTTCGTTGGAGTTGCTGCGAAGAAGCGTGCGGAAGTGTTTGGTGAATTTGTAAAGCTCGCCAGTGGCACTCCGCTTGTGAAGAAACTTGCCCGCGCGGTGACATTTGTTGCCGCGGAAGGCGCGGACTTTCTAAAATCGTCGCGATTCCTTGGCGCGAACAGTTGGTCACAGGTTACGGCGACTCTAGACGCGTCTGTGGCGATTCCTTACTTGTGTGCCTCACTCTTTAGGCCTACAAGTGGACGTTTTTCTCGTTCGGCAACGACTTGCATTCAAATATTGAAAGCGGCTTCGACACAACTTGTGATACCTCGCGCGTACATCAATGAAGTGGCATCTCACCTTTATGCTGCACTTAGGTATCCTGAAATGCCTGAGTACAAGGAATCGCTAGAACATTCACAGAACGGGTTTGTGTCGTACTATTACCAATTGCGCGCGCAAGCAGCGAAGGCCGCTCCAGAAACACTGCGGGCGTTTGTGGGGCAATTCTCGCTCGCGGCTCGCAGAAACCATGCGACATCGCAACACGCGATTCGAGAAATCATGGCAGATATTCAACCGCTTTGTTTTAGCTATGGTGTAAAGTACGACGATATTACGCAGGTTCCTATTCATTTTCGACGTGACGTAGAAACGGGATACATGTTTCGAATGAAAGAGCTGCATAGAAATAAGACACAGCGATTAATCGATCACGACGTGGAAGTGCTGAGCCATGCTCGTCGCGCAATTTCGGAAAGGAATGAGATACGAATGTGTCTTACGTGGGATGCAGTGATGATCGCCGTGGGACGCGAGCTCTTGGATTGCGGGTGGATTGTTAGTCCGCACGAGGCGTGTGATGTAGTGCAAGTAAGAACTAAGCTTTCCGTGGGGGAGATGTCTGCCTTGGCCCATGGCTTGGCGCGAGCCCGGGAACGGCCTTTGGAATTAGGCGCGCGCATTATTGATCGAGTCGTGCAACTTGCGTCGGAGCAACTGGAGGATTGGAGTTTTCGCAATCGACTCCGGCAATTCTATGAGGACTCGCTGAAGAGAATTGACATTAGCGGGGGTGCTTACAACGCGTTGGATCAGGATGTCGACGAATTCTTAATGCGAGAAGGAGTTTCGATCGAGCCGCCAGATATTGAATCAGGGGAGATTTCTCCTTCAACATGACAGCGTTGCGTCGCGCGGCGCCGCGGGCGCTGGCCGACGACGAACGACAAACGGTGCTCGACGTGTTGCACGA
>JBBDYI010000262.1:0-17111 GCA_040901705.1 Pirellulales bacterium
TCGCGATAGCATGTTGACGAGGGCAAGGGAAGTTCGTGTCGGCATCAGCACCCTGACCCCCAGCCCCCGACCCCCGACCCCGGTTCAAAATGGGCAATCTCCTGGCGTTGATCGCGCGGCTGTTGAGCGGCGCGAGCGTGCGCTGGAACGACTGCCAGCCCGACACGTGCCAGCGGGTCTATTTCGCCAACCACACCAGCCATCTCGACGCGGTCGTGCTCTGGTCGTCGTTGCCGCTCAATGTACGCGCGGTGACGCGGCCGGTCGCCGCCAAGGATTACTGGGAACGCGGCCGCGTGCGGCGGTACATGGCTAGCTTGTTCAACGCCATTCTGATCGACCGCCGCGAGATCAAGATTCATCAAAGCCCCGTCGATCTGATGCTCCGCGAGATCGGCGACAAATACTCGCTGATCGTGTTTCCCGAGGGCAGCCGCAGCAGTGGCGAGGAGATCGGCGAGTTCAAATCAGGACTCTATTACCTCTGCAAGAAGCGGCCCGACCTGGAATTGATCCCCGTCCACATCGAAAACCTCAACCGCATTCTCCCCCGCGGCGAATTCCTGCCCGTGCCGCTGCTCAGTTGCATCACGTTCGGTTCGCCGATGTGGCTCGAAGCAGGCGAGCCGAAGCTGGCGTTCTTGCAGCGCGCCCGCGATGCCGTGCGGACGCTTAAGGAAGCGTGAGCAGGTAGAGGATAATGGGCGCTACGCGAGCGCCGATTCCGCTTCGTGCGTTTGGGCGGTTAGGAATTCGCGGGCTTTGGCCGCGTCGCACGCCGAAATGCAGTGGTGGCGTGTGCCTAACAACGCGTTGAGTTGCCGTCGCGGCGGGAGCAACAAGAACACGTCGCCATGCACCACACGCACCGGAAACACCTTCACACCCAAATCCTCACCCGAAAGGCACTGGCCCGAGTCGAGCGAAAAAGTCTTCTTATGCAGCGGGCAGGCAACTTTCGGCGATTCGCCCTGCGTGCCGAGAATGCCGCGCGATAGCACGAATGCATTCTTGTGCGGGCACATGTTCTGCGATGCGTACCATTGGCCGCGCGACGTGAAATTGTAGACGGCGATTTGTACGTCACCGTATTTGATCGTCGCCCCGCCATCCTTGGGAAAATCGACCTCGTCACCAACGCGGACCCACGTCGGGCCGGTGTACTGACCGCGGCCATCGTTGCGGCCTCCGCTACGAACCTTCGCGCGACGGCCGTTGCCGTTTGCCAGACTCGCACCCAGTCTTGCGCCATCCGGCAGCTTGATATCCTCCAACCGCACGCCATCTTTCGGCCAATCGGCGGGCCGATTCTGCCCGCGTTCGGTGACGATCTCGATACCGGTTTCGGTTTCGTCGCTGTTGACGAACTGCTGAAACAACCGCCGCCGCGCTGGATCGCGAACTACCTCGGCCCATTCGCATTTGTACGTGTCGACGAGATGCTGAATCCGGCGTTCCAATTCGTCGGCAATGCCCAGGCTGTCGCGAATCACTACGTCGCGCAAATGCTCGATGCCGCCTTCCATGTTTTCGAGCCACACCGACGTCCGCGTCAACCGCTCGGCCGTTTGGATGTAGTACATCAAGAAGCGGTCGAGGTAACGGATCGCCGTTTCTTCGTCCAGATCGGCGGCCAGCAGGTCGGCGTGTCGCGGTTTTGCGCCGCCATTGCCGCATACGTAAAGGTTGTAACCCTTCTCGGTCGCGATCAGCCCGAAGTCCTTGCCCTGGGCCTCGGCGCACTCGCGGATGCAGCCGCTCACGCCGCCTTTGAACTTATGCGGCGCGCGGATGCCGCGATATCGCTGCTCAATGCGAATGGCGAACCCCACCGAGTCCTGCACGCCATAGCGGCACCACGACGTGCCGACGCAACTCTTCACCGTTCGCAGGGCCTTGCCGTAAGCGTGTCCGCTCTCGAAACCGGCGTCGACCAGTTCCTCCCAAATGTCGGGCAGTTGATGCACCTGCGCACCGAACAAGTCGATCCGCTGAGCGCCGGTGATTTTCGTGTACAAGCCGTACTTCTTCGCCACCTGGCCGAGCGTGACGAGTCGCTCCGGCGTAATCTCGCCGCCGGGCACGCGGGGAACGATCGAATACAGCCCGCCACGCTGCGTGTTGGCCAGAAACCGGTCGTTGCTGTCTTGCAGGGTGTGGTGATCGCAACCCGTGATCTGCTCATTCCACAGGCTGGCCAGGATCGACGTCACGGCCGGCTTACAGATTTCGCAGCCGTGCCCTCGGCCGTGCGAGGCGAGTAGTTCGTCGAACGTGCGAATCTCCTTGATCTTGACGATCTCGAACAGCTCTTGCCGCGTGTGTGGAAAATGTTCGCACAGATCGCGATTGACCGTCTTGCCGGCGGCGGCGAGTTCCTTGTTCAAGAGATCGGTCACCAGCGGCACGCACCCACCGCAGCCGGTGCCGGCCTTGGTGCAAAACTTGACCGCGCCGATCGTCGTCAGTTCCTGCTCGCGAATGGCCGCGCAGAGTTGTCCCTTGGTGACGTTGTTGCACGAACAGATTTGGCAAGCGTCGCCGAGCGATTCGACGCCGCCCGCGCTGCCCGCTTTGCCGACGATCAACTCGCCGGGTGGCATGGGAAGCGTCTCGCCGGACTTCTGGATCGCCGCGAGCATGCCATATTCCGAAGCGTCGCCGACGAGAATTCCACCGAGCAGCCGCTTGCCACCGTGGTCGAATAGCAGCTTCTTGTAAACTCCGGCGAACGGGTCTTCGTAGACCAGCGGCTTGGCGACGTCGGGCCCGGCTTCGTGGTTGCCGAAGCTTGCGACATCGATGCCCATCAGCTTGAGCTTGGTCGACAAATCCGCGCCGGTGAAGCATCGCTCTCGCCCGCAGAGATTTGCGGCAACCGTTTCGGCCATGTCGTAGCCGGGCGAGACAAGTCCGTAAACAAAGCCGGCGTGCAGCGCGACCTCGCCGATGGCGTACACGTTCGGATCGGACGTGCGCAAGCGATCGTCGACTTTCACGCCGCCCCGCTCGCCGACTTCAATGCCGCACTCGCGGGCCAAGTCGTCCCGCGGGCGGATGCCGGCCGAAATGATCACCATGTCGACGTCGAGCCGCTCGCCGTCGTTGAAGATTAAGCCCTCGACCGCGCCGTTGCCGACGATCTCTTTGGTCGCCTTGTTCAAATGCACCCGCACGCCAAGGTCTTCGATCTTCCGGACCAGCGTTCGCGAGCCGGCATCGTCGATCTGTCGCGGCATGAGTCGCGGGGCGAATTCGACGACGTGCGTTTCCAGGCCGAGATCGAACGCCGCCTTGGCGGCTTCGAGTCCCAGCAAGCCGCCGCCGATCACCGCGGCTCGCTTGGAATGTCCGCCGTAGTCGATGATCGATTGCAAATGCTCGATCGTGCGATAGACGAACACGCCCCGCATCTGTACGCCCGGCACGTTGGGCACGAACGGAAACGAGCCGGTCGCCAGAATCGCCACGTCGTAAGAAATCTCGCGTCCCTGGTCGCTACGAATGATCCGCCGCTTGCGGTCGATGCCGGTGGCGCGGTCGCCGACGAAGATTTCGATGCCTTGCTCGCGATACCAGTCGAGATTGGCGAGCATCAACTGATGGGCCGAGCGATGGGCGAAGAAACTCGTCAGGCCGACGCGGTCGTAGGCCGCCCGCGGTTCTTCGCAAAACGTAACGATGCGATACTGCCGAGCCGCGTCGAATTCGACCATCCGCTCGCAAAAGCGATGGCCAACCATGCCGTGGCCAATCAGGACGATCGTCTTGCGTTCGCTGGTGGGTAATGGAGTCATGCGTTGTAGGGTGCTCTGTGAGCACCGGCGTTGGATGTGAATTGTCGAATCGATCTCGCGGTGCTGGCAGAGTACCCTACGGGAACGGTCTTTCGCATTACATATCGCCGTCGCTCGGATCGACGTTGCGCACTCGCACCGCGCAGTTTTTGTACGACGGTTGCCGCGAATACGGATCGAAATGAGCCAGCGTCAAGCGATTGACAGCTTCGTAATGCATCGGAATGAACACTTGCCCCGGCCGCACGCTGTGGGTGACGAACGCCTTGGCCTTGAGCCGGCCGCGCTGCGATTCGACGACCACCCACTCGTTCGGGCCGACATCCATGGCGCGGGCGTCGGACGGATTTATCTCGATATAGATTTCCGCTGGATACAGCGTCCGCAGCACCGCGCTCTTCGCCGTGCGCGTTTGCGTGTGCCACTGCGCCGCCGTGCCGCGGCCGGTGAGCAGCAACAGCGGATAGCGCTCGTTCGGCGCTTCGGGCATCGGCGTCGGCTGGTCGAAGATGAAACGAGCGCGGCCGTCGGTGTGATAGAATCGCCCATCGGCGAACAACCGGCGTTGCTGCTCCAGCTCGTTCATTCCCTCGGGACACGGCCATTGCACGCCGCCACGGGCGTCGATCATCTCGTAGTCCGCAATGCCGGTGATGTCGCAGGGCCGATCGCGCGAAAGCTGTTTGAGCATCTCGAACGCCGCCGCGGGATCGGTCCACCGCGAGAACATCGCGCCGCAGCCCCAGTATTCCGCGATCAAACGAAAAATCGAAAAGTCGGACAGCGCCTGCCCCGGCGCGCGGGCAACTTTCTTCAACAGACCAAACCGCCGCTCCGAGTTGATGAACGTGCCGTCCTTCTCGCCCCACGCGGCGGCGGGCAGAACGAGATTGGCCCGTTGGGCCGTTTCGGTCGTGTGATACATATCCTGCACGACGAGAAAGTCGAGCCGCGAGAGCACGTCGCGGAGCATATTCTGATTGATCCACGAATGGGCCGGGTTGGTGGCGATCACCCACATGCCGCGAATCTTGCCGGCGAGAATGCCTTCGACGATTTGGTCGTAGGCCCAACTCGGCTTGTCCGGAATCGACGCGACGGGAATACCGAGGATGCCGGCGACTTCCGCGCGGTGCTCGGCTTTGGCGAAATCGCGGCCGCCGAGCAGGTTTGTCGTGTTGCTGAACAGCCGCGAACCCATCGCGTTGCACTGGCCGGTGATCGAATTCGCGCCGGTGCCGGGACGGCCGATGTTGCCGGTCATCAGGGCGAGGTTGATGATCGCCTGCGCGGTCCGCACGCCTTCGTAGCTTTGATTGACGCCCATCGTCCACCAAAACGACACGCGGCGGCCTTCGTGAATCGTTCGCGCGACGCGGCGCAGCGTCAACTCGTCAATACCGGTCGCCGCGGCGACGCGCTTCGGCGTGAATTCTGCAACGTGCGCGGTGAAGTCGTCGAAGCCGTTGGTGTGTTCGGCAATGAACTTGCAATCGACCCAGTCTTCGCGGATCAGCAGATGGGCCAGGCCATACAGCAGCACCAGATCCGATTTCGGCCGCAGCGGCAGGTGCGTCGTCGCCGCCATCGCCGTTTCGGTCCGCCGCGGATCGACGACGATGATCGTCGGATCGTGCCGATTGCGGCACACGCGCTGCCACATGATCGGATGCGCGACGCACAGGTTCGAGCCGACCAGCACGATCACGTCCGACTCCTCGAAGTCGGCATAGGTATACGGCGGCGCGTCGAATCCGAACGACTGCTTGTACGACACGGCGGACGTGGCCATGCATTGCCGCGTGTTGCCGTCGCCGTGCAGCATACCCATGCCGAATTTGGCTACGCTGCCCAACAGCGCCATTTCCTCCGTGGCGATTTGCCCCGTGCTGAGAAACGCCACGCTGTGTGGGCCATGCTGCCGCTGAATGTCTTTCATCCTGGCGCAGAACACGGACAGCGCGGTCGGCCAGTCGGTCGGTTTGAGTTGCCCGCTGCGGTCGCGCAGCAGCGGCGTCGTCGCGCGATCCGCTGCGCGAAGCACGTTGAGCGCTTCCCAGCCCTTGGGACACGCCATGCCAAGATTGACTGGATATTCCGGCGTCGGCGTCAGGTTCACGGCCACGCCATCGCGCATGTGAACCGTCAACCCGCAGCCCGTCGAGCAGAATCCGCAAGCCACCTGCGTCGTGGCGTCGGGTGCAAGTCGCGCCGGCACCATGCCGAGACCGAAGCGAGCCGGTTCGAGCAGCAGTTCGCCGGTGAGCGGACCGCCCGGATTGCGCATCAACCGGGCGAGCGACGAAGCAGTTGCTGGGGAACTTTCCGCGACGTGCTTCTCGGCGACACGTTTTTCTGAGGTGATGCTCATGCGCTCGGCGCTCCCGGCATTTTGGGCGCGACGACCGCGGCGAAGAACAGATAGCGCTCGCACAATTCGCCGATCAGCGTTGCCGCCAATCCGACCGCGACGCAGGCGATCGCGCTCGACGTGAGCAGCGTTCCGGCATTAGGACCGGATTGCGTGAGATACATCAAGCCCGGCAATACGACGCTGCCGGCCAAACCCCACGCAAAGCGATGCCACGTCCAGCGGCGCAGTTCGCCGGTCATCAACCTCGCGGTTCGCCGCAGCGGCGTGTGACGTCGCGCTCGGCCGCTAATCAGGATCGACGCATCGAGCACAAGTTTGGCCGCGCCCGCCACGACGATTGCACCGAGCAATTCCACGCCGATGCCGCGCACGGCGTCGGCATGTGCCAGGCCTGGCATGCCACTGGCAACGACTAGTCCAACGAGCAACACCGCCGGTAATCCCAATACCGCCGCAGTGAGAAAAAACTTCGCCGCAGTCCGCGACAAGCTCCAAAACGGCCGCTGCGTAACGGCATAAATCATCGAGGAACAGAAAACACCGATCGCTCCGGCGGCACAAACGGCAATCTGGAGCGCGAGGGACACACGCGCACTCGTAGCCACGTCGACCGAAATCTGCGCGGTGGCAGTCGCCCAGGTCCATGCCGCAATGCTCATCGCCAGCAGTGCGAACGCGCCAAACGTGATGATCTCTCGGCTGAGCCAGGAACGCCGCCAGCCGATGATCGCGCGGAACGCATACAACGGCCGACCCAAGTGCCGCATCGATGCCCCGATGCCGAGCAATCCGATCGCCAACGCCGCCGCCGCATGAACGACGCTCGATCCGAACGTCGCCGCAACCGAAGTCTCGCCCAGCGGCCACAGCCCGGCGACAAACGTGCCGACCGACATCTGCGTCAGCACGAGCATCAAGATCAGCGGCCAGTGGGCGTGCTGCGGCGCGGCCGCGAAATAGTCGGCCGGCAGCATGTTCGTCGGCAGCGGCCGCGCGGTTTTGTAAATCGTCGTCGGCAGCGTGCAGCCCGGCTCCGGAGCGCCCGGCAGAAACGCATTCGCCTCGGCGTTGTCGATGGCTTCTTGCCGATCGACGATCGAAATGCGGATCGCCCCGCTGGGACACGATTGCACGCACGCCGGCGCTTCGCCGACGGCCAACCGCGTGTGGCACATGTCGCATTTGCGGACGATGCCGAGCCGCCGGCTGTACTTCGGCACGTCGTAAGGACACATGAACGTGCAATACTGACAGCCGATGCACTGGTCATCCAAATGCCGCACGATGCCGGTGATCGGGTCTTTCTCGTAAGCGTCGACGGGGCAGCCTTTCAGGCAGGCCGGATCGACGCAGTGGTGACATGCCGTGGTGACGTGCCGAAGCGACGGCGATTGCGTCGATCCGCCATGCAGCAGGCCAACGGCCCGCCACGTTTCGCCGTCCTCGAGATCGTTGAGATTGTGGCACGCCGTAACGCACGCCTTGCAGCCGGAGCAAGCGTCGAGATCGACCTCGAACGCGAACTGCTCACCAGCAGCCGGCAGGCCGACCGGAATCAGCTCGCGATAATGCTCCGTCCGGTTCGCCGGGCCGTGGCGGGCGACTAGCGTATCGCCTGACTCCGCGCCGTCCGATTCCGCGTCGTGCCACCGCGCAAACCGAGCCACCGGCGCGATCTGCTGCTGCTCGCGCAATAGCTCATCGACAAGCCATCGCGGCGCGAGCGGCTCGCCGACCGCAACGTCCTCTTCGATAGTGCCGAACAGTTGGGACGACATGCTCTGGCGTGGAGTCGCACGGGCTGCAAGGACGCGGGCGACTGCTGCGCGTCCTTCGATTCATTGCGAACATCTCCGCCAAGATGCGCACGGCTGTGCGCAGACACAGCGTTTGCCGCGGCGTCTGCCGTTGGTCGACTAACGCAACGACCGTGCCAAATCACCGTGCATCGCGCCGCGACCTCGGCGTCGACCTGTCCGATTTCCGACGCCGAGCTAGCTAAACTGTTCCAAAACCGGCGAATTTCCGTGCCGCATACGCTCGATGCGGCGTGCTCCGTCAGCGCCGGTTGCGACTCCTTGCCAATGCGTAGAGAAGTGGCCTTGCCGAAGTAAAAGGCACCTCCTGCCAGTGGCCGCGGCACTGCCAGCCGGGTCGACGGCCGCAAATGCAGCGAACTTGCAGACCATCTGCGTTCCGCCGCGATTTCCGGCAACCCAGGGATTTCAATCGGGCTGGGCGACGTCAGGCCAAACGCGATTGCGGGCAGTTGCAAGTGCAGGGGCGGCCAATGTGCGCTGCTGACCAGAAGTGGCACGCAATGTGCCTTTTCGGCAAATCGAGCTGAATGCCGGCGCACGTTCCGTCGCTCGCGGCCCTACGCTGAGGGGGTCGTGAGTACGGGTAGGGTGCTCTGTGAGCACCACAAAGCGTCGTGCCAAGGTGCTCACAGAGCACCCTACAGGTTGCGGTTGGACTCATGCGTATTTGATTCTTTCACAACCTCTGTGGGCTGTCGGCGGAATATCGGTAGTCCATCCGCGCCCCGGCGGTCGGCGGCACGGCGGGAGAGGTCGTGTTCGACCGGTCCGCCGGGGCCGGGTGTCTTGGATTGCGCGGCACGACACCCGCTGCAAACGCCGCCAACTTTCTTGGCCATTCTTGGCCGAGGTCGATCGCCGGCCGAATATTTTAGTTGACAGCGGCCGCCGTGGTGATTAGTTTTTATTTCGTAAAAATTAGCGGGGGAGGCTCCCTCTCCCCCACCACATTGAAATCTACTGCGGAATTTGTTTTTCGGAGGTGACTAATGACTGTGCGAATAAGCCACATCTTGGCGGCTGTGGTTCTGTTGGGCGCGAGCGCAGCGGCTGTCCGCGCGCAGGACGGCATGATCGGCATCAACTTCTTGCGCGGCAACGGTGATACGTCGCTCGGCGCGGCCGACGTGGCGGGCTTCCTTCCGCAAGCTAATTGGAACAACGCCGGCACAACTGCCGATCCGCAAATCGGTGGGCTGACGCAAGTTCTTGGCCCGACGGCCGGCTCCATCGTCAACGCCGCGGGTACAGCCATGCCCGGCGTCAACGTCCAATGGGCGTCGGCGACCACATGGAGCTCAGGAAATGTTGGCACGCCCGACAATGCCCTGATGAACGGGTACATCGACAACAACGGCACGTATCCGACGACATTCGTCCGCGTCACGGGCATTCCCTACGAACACTATGCGATCGTGACGTACATGGGGTCCGACGGCAACGGCCGCACGGGCACCGTCGCGGTAGCCGGGCACGGGGCATCAAGTTACTCGACCAACACGGCGCCATTCACTGGATACGACGCCGTTGGGTTTTCCAACGTCGCGCTGTTCGAAGGGCTTTCCGAAAGTTCGGCCCTCGTGATGAATCACCGCGGCAGTAACAACGGCGGTTTGCACGGATTGCAAATTGTCGAGCTGCCGGGTGCGCCGCCGCCGACCAGCGCGACATCTGCCGTGCTCGGCGCGTACTATTCGTTCGATAATTCGGCGAATGTGATGGCGGATTCGCGCGGCCTGAACAACGGCACGCTCCAAGGAGCCGCGACGCAAGGGGCGGGCCGATTTGGCGCGGGTTCGTTACAACTGGACAGCGATTTCGATTGGGGACAGGTCGCCGCACCGACCGTCGACATCAAACCGACGGATACCTTGGCCGTCTCGGTCTGGGTGAGCCGAACGGACGGCAATGCCAGCGAAGTTGTCTCGCTCGGCGATCACTACGGATTGCGCATGAACGCCAACGGAACGGTGCACTTTTTCCAAGACGTCGCGGTCACCGGCAGCGGCTGGGCCGGATTGACGACCAACGTCGCCGTGCCGACGGAAGTCGTCCCCGCCGACGGCTCGTGGCACCACATCGTTGCTCAAAACACAACCGATCACTTGGAAGTGTGGATCGACGGCGTGTTCGCCCACGGCGCGGGCGCGGTATTGTATGAAACGCGGCCGATCGACTATGCCGAGTTAGGCACCGATTTGTTCATCGGCCGGCACGGCAACGGCGGGACCACGCTCGATTTCGGCGGACGGATCGACGAACTGCGGATTTTCAACGGTACGTTGACCGACGGCGAGATTCAGAGTCTCTATGCCAACAACGCCGTTCCCGAACCGTCCACTTGGATGCTGGCGGCGACGGCGCTGCTATTCGTCGCGCCGCGGTTGCGACGTCGGCGTGGGTAAGTTCGGCGAATTGCGTGCGGTAACGCGAAGTTCTAACTGCGGGCGTGTGTTGGCCGAGTGGCCGGCGCACGCCCGTTTTGTTTTGCGCGCGCCGTCTGCGCCAGAAATGGATTATTTCGCGACGACGCGGCGGTAATGTCCGCCCTTCTCCACGCCCCTTTTCACGGCTTGCCGCGATTTCTTGGAGAACTGGGCGGAGTTTGACGATTCTTCCGGTAGCGTAGACTCTGCGCTTGGATTTCTGAACCAGCCTGGCCGCGGTGGGGGCGGGCACCGACGCTCAAGGACGAGAACACTCATGCTTGCACGCACGGAGCTAGCAAAGATTGCCCACTGGGCGCGAACGCAACTCACCAGGCGTCGCCCAGGCCCTTCGTCGCGGCGGCTCAAGGCGACGCGCCGCGGCATCGCCCAACGAACGCTGTTGCAGTGGGGCACCCTGGCGTCGATCGCGGTCGGCGGCCTCGCCGTAGCGGCCTGGACGCAGGAGCAGGGCGCAAAGACCGGCGGTCAGCGGGCGGAGATCAGAGAAAAGAGGGCGATCTACGAGGACAATGCACGTTCGCGCGTCCGGCTGGCACAGGACGAGCGGCCGGTCAACGAACTTCGCCCGCCGCAAGCCGACGCGTCCAAATCCGCCGACACCCGAACGGCGAATCCCGAATCCCGCACCCGCGAGGTCGTCACCCGGCGGGCCGAGCTTAGACACATCGCGCCCAGGGATTTCGAAGCTGCCCTGGCCGCCCTATCGCTGCGCCGCGTCGCCATTACCGAACTGCCCGAAGGCGACGTGGCCACGTTCGAATCGACCGGTCCGGACACCGTGCGGGTTTACGTCGCCCGCAATTCCGGCAAGCTGTCGATCCAAGGCCCCGCGACGAAACTCGACGCTTGGATTCGGCTGGTCGAAACGATCGACGTGCCGGCCGGCGACAAGAACGAAACGACCAAGCTCGTTACGCTCCACCATGCGGTGCCCGAGGACGTGCAAAAGACAATTTCGATTCTGCAATCGGCGATGTCCTACGACGGCCGCCGCGGGACTCCCTCGGGCGAAATCCGGCGGGCCGCCGCGATCGCCGCGCCGGGCGGTGCGAAGTCGAGCCTGATCTCCGTGCTGCTGCAACCCGGATCGCGTCAAGACCAGCGTCCGGCAGTGTCCATGCCAAGCACAGAGCCGATCTCCGTGCTGCTGCAACCCGGATCGCGTCAAGACGGCAACGATCAGCCGGCCGCAGGCGACCAGCCGGCCAATCCGGGCGTCGATCCCAAAGCTGCGCAACCGAACAACGCCGCCCAACCGAACAACGGCAACCAACCAAACCCCGACAATCCGCAACCGAGAGTCGATCCGCTCACCGGCCAGCCCCTCGCCGACCAACCGGCCGAAGACTTGGAAGTGCAAACCCTTCGCGGCCAGGTCCGCGTGGAATATATCGAAGAGCTAGACAAGCTCGTCGTCACGGGCCATCCGCGCGACGTGGAAATCGTGCTGCAAATCATTCGCGACCTCGAATTGGAAACGCAGAAAACCCGGCCCGTCATCGAGGTCTATGAACTACAGCACGTCGAAAACCAGGCCCTGGCGACGTTCGTCAGCACGCTGTACACGCAAGTGCTCGAAGCCCGGCAGGGATCGGTCAGCATCACGCCGCTGGTGCGGCCAAACGCGCTGTTGCTGATTGGCCGCGAGGAAAACGTCGCCTCGGTGATCGAATTGATCAAGAAGCTCGACCAGCCAATCCCTATCGAAGGCGCATTTACGGAGTTCGAGACGTTCCGCCTCAAGCACGCCTCGGCATTCAGCGTCCAGCGAGCGCTGCGCGAGTTCTACGGCGATCTGGTGACGTTCAACCAGTACGCGCGTCCGGGCATGGGCGCCAAGGGGCACATCGTCGTCGACTACCGCACGAATTCGCTGATGGTCCACGCCCGGCCAAACGACATGGCGGAAATCCGCCGCTTCATCGAAGATCTCGATGTGGCCCAGTCGCCGTCGGTCAATCAGCTTCGCACCGTCAAGCTGCGAAACTCGCTGGCCCAGGAACTGGCCCCCATCATCCAGCAGGCGATCAGCGGTCCGGCATACCAGCCGCCGCGAACCACGCAGGGCCAAGGTCAAGGCCAGCAACAGATTCAACAGGGGGCGCAAGGCGGACAAGGCGGCGGACAGGGCGCGGGCCAATTACAAGAAGCCCAGGCGCTGCAGGCCCGCTCGGTGATGCTGCAACTGCTGGCCCAGGACGAAAACGGCCAGCGGTTGATTACGTCGGACATTCTCAGCGACGTCCGCATCACGGCCGAACCGCGCGGCAACGCGCTGATCGTCTCCGCGCCCGAAGGCTGCATGGACCTGCTCGTCGCGTTGATCCATCAGATCGACGATCTTCCGCCCGCCGAGGCGCAAATCAAGGTGTTCCCGATCGCCAACGCCGATGCGCAAACGCTGGCCAACACGCTCAACACGCTTTTTGGCCAGCCCACCACGGGCGGAGGCGGCGCGGGCGGCGGAAACCAACTCGGCGGCATCCTACAGCAAAACTTCCGCATCGCCTCGGCCGACGACGAGGGCGGCGTGCTGATTCCGCTCCGCGTCGCCGTCGAACAGCGAACCAACAGCGTAATCGTCACCGGTTCGCCGGGCGATCTCGCCGTGGTCCAGGCGTTGCTCGTGCGGCTCGACGACCCCGACGCCCGCGAACGGCAAACGCAAGTCCATCGCCTGAAGAACTCTCCGGCGCAAAATGTCGCCGACGCGATCAACCTGTATTTGACGAACCAGCGCACGTTGCAGCAACAGCTCGGTGCGACACTCGTCGGAACGGTCGAACAGTTCGAGCGCGAAGTGATCGTCGTGCCGGAGCCGGTCAGCAATTCGTTGATCGTCAGCGCCACGCCGCGGTACTTCAAAGAAATCACCGAACTGGTCGAACGGCTCGACGAGCGGCCGCCGATGGTGATGATTCAAGTGCTGATCGCCGAAGTCGTGATGCGGGATACCGACGAATTCGGCGTCGAGATGGGCGTGCAGGACTCGATCTTGTTCGACCGCAGCCTCAACGGATTGCCGGGCTTTGCCTTCAACAATGCGCCGTTGGGGAACAATACCACGGTCGGCGGCCCGAATACCGTCGGATCGCAGGGCCTGTCGACATTCGGTGTCGGGCGTTCCAACGCCGATCTTGGTTTCGGCGGTCTCGTCATGTCGGCCAGCAGCGAATCGATCAGCGTGTTGCTGCGGGCGCTGCAAGAAAATCGCCGGCTCGACGTCCTTAGCCGGCCCCAAGTGATGGCGCTCGACAATCAGCCGGCCTTCATTCAGGTTGGCCAGCAGGTTCCGTATATCACCGGCATCAGCGACGCCGGCCTTTCGGGCACGACGAATTTTTCGACCAGCTTCGTCGACGTCGGCATCATCCTGACCGTCATTCCTCGGATCAGTCCCGACGGAATGGTCGTGATGGAAATCGACGCCACGAAATCGGCCGTCGGTCCGATCGAGCAAGGCACGCCGATTTCGATTGCACCCAACGGCGACGTGATTCGCTCGCCGCGGATCGATACGCAGCGGGCGCAGACGACCGTCATGGCCGCCAGCGGGCAAACGGTGATTCTCGGCGGTTTGATCACCAAGCGGACGTCGACGATCCATCGGCAATTGCCGTGGGTCGGCGATTTGCCGTACATCGGCCGGGCGTTCGGCTTCGACAGCGAGCAGGATGAGCGGACCGAGTTGATGATCATCATGACGCCGCACGTCATCCGTAAAGAGTCGGACAACGATTTCATCAAACAGGTCGAGGCATCGCGGATGAGTTGGTGCCTGGCCGACGTGTATCGGCTGCACGGTCCGGGCGGACCGAAGGGCCTGGGTCTGGGAGCCGGCGAGGAAGTGCCGGTCTTTCATCCCGACGAGGATCCGGCCGCGCCGGAGGAAATGCCCAAGGCGAACACCGGTGGCCAGCCGAGCGTGCTCAACGGAGCGCCCGGCCCAGCAAGCGACCCGGCGAGCGGCGGTGAATACCTCACGCCGCCGGTCGACGTGCGGCCCGCGCCGCGAGCCGACCCATCGGCCCCGATCCAACCGCGGTCGCTGCCCACGCCGACTCCGACGCAGCCGCTTTCGGACGATCAAGCACGCACGCTTCGCTACGATGCTCCGCGCTACGGCGACGAACAGCGTCAATTGCACCCGGCGCGTTACGACGACTATCAGCGCAACGCCTCGTACGAGCGCAACGACAAATCGCCCGGCGACGTTCGGCAATTGAATTGGGAGCGATAACGAGTGTCATTTTTTGGGTGGCGCCGGTGGCTTGCCCGCCGGCGCGACAACGTCGATCGATGTAATTCACGAGTCCCCACCACACCCAAAACCGAAACATCACCGCTGGCGTCGTGCCCAACAAGGCTCGACGGCCAATGCGAGAATGTAATGGGAGCCATGATGATGCGAAATGCGTTCTCGAAGCTCGCGTTTGTCGCCGCGGCCGCCGTGCAGATTTCCGCGTCGGTCGGCTGCGCGGGCGTCGATCTGGCCAAGCCGCTGCCCTGGCAAGCGAAAAAGGAAGAGCCGCTCGAAGAGCCGCGGCGGATCGTCGCGATTTGGAACGAAAACGTCCTCCATCACACCGACGGCCGCCCGGCGACGCGCGGCTTCGGCGGACGGTTGTTGTTTTACGGCCTGAATCCGGAAACGCCGATCAAGACCGACGGAAAACTGATCGTCTACACCTACGACGAAACCGAGGCCGCCCAGCGCGGCGAACCGGCGTCGGCGACCGGCAAGCCGACGCGCAAATATGAATTCGCCGCCGACAAATTCGCAGCGCATTACGGCGACTCGACGGTTGGACATTCTTACAACTTTTGGGTTCCCTGGGACAACGTGGCCGGCGAGAAGCGGATCGTGACGCTTTCGCCCGTGTTGATTTTCGCCGGCGGCAAGACAATTCATTGCGAACCGCAACGGTGCATGCTCGAAGGCCGCACGCCGCAAATCCAGAACGTCGACGTACAGCGTTACGACAACACGCCGAACGTGCAGAGAATGGTCGACGGCGCCGTGCGAGCGGCAAACTACGAAGAGTCCGCTTATCGCGGCGCGCCGTCCAACGACCCGCGGCAACGGGCCATGGAAACCACGACCATCAGCATCCCGACGAGCCTCGCGATGCGAGTCCGCGGCATGACGCCACGCAGCGACGATGCAAGGACGGGCCGCGATGCGAACGCCGACCCAAGATCCCCGGCAACCTACGACCCGGCCGGCGAATCGCCGCCAGCCAGCGGCGCGGCGAACTCCGTCAACACGGATCCGCCGCAAAACGGACCGGCCGCGGTCAATTCTCCGAAGATGTATCAGCCGCCACTACGAGCTCGTTTTGGACTCGGGCAACCCCCGGCTCCAGCAAGACAAGTTGCTCCGCCAATGTCCGCTCAGCCGTCGTGGGCACAGTACCGGTCAGCACAACAACCTCATCAGCGAGTTGAACACGTACAGCGGCCCCCACTGAACGCCCCAGGGTCTTCGATAAGCGGACCGTCGACGCAGTGGTGAACGCCGCCACTTGCGCTCGTTGCGGCGCAAAGCCCAGCGACAGCTTGGTGCGAAAACGGCGAAATTCCTGCACTTGTTCGGCGGCCTGGTTATCGAACGCCGGATCGAATTGGCCATTCACGCCTTGTCCTTGTCCCCGGCCACCTTGGCCCCTGCCGCCTTGCCCGCCGAAATTTATTCCTTGGCCGCCGCCTTGGCCCTGCGACTGGGCGTTCGCCGCGCCGATGAATCGCTGCAAATCTTCCGACCCGCGGCCGACGAACCCGCCTTGCTGCTGTTGCTGCCGGCCCGAAAGCATTGCATCGGCGCCGCCAAGGTTCGACAGCGGACTGTTGGATGCCGTGCCGGCTCCCGTGCCGCCAGTGCCACGGGAAAATCCCGACTGCGGTCGACTCGACACGCCGCCGCGCTGTGTCTGGCCGAACACGCCGCTGGTCGTCGACCCGCCGCGGGACGACTGCCCCGCGCTGACCTGTTGCGCACAAGCCTCACCCGAGACGAAAGCAATAAGGCTTAGCACCGTGAGTGAAAGTGTGATCGTTCGCATGGCGTCGCTCGCTTGGCGGCTGAGGTACGGAAGCATCCAGGCACGGGCAATTATACCCAGTCACGGCTCTGTTTCGCTATCGGTTTGCGCAAATCCCCCGGACGACACTATTCGCGGTCGGCGTCATTGCTTCGCAGGCATCCGCAATTCAAACCTGGGTGCCAAACTGCTTGCAGTGCCATTACGGGCGACGCTAGCGCGATGTGATTGTAAACACTCACGAATGCACGACGTTTCGCAAACATCAGCCGCGATCGCGCAAAGCCAGTGTAGGCAAGAGTTTAGAAAAACGGCCCATTCGCCGCCGATTCCGTCGGCCGCACCGCTTCCCACCTGCTTGCCTACCGGATGACCTCGCCGCGGCTGCGGCCCCAAAACCCGAATTCGCAGTCCAATACCTCGCCCGCACGCCCGCCGCGAAACTGCGAAACTGCGGTGTGGGCGTCACGTTTGTGGGTTAGTTTGGGTGGTCTTTCCAGAACGCTTCCCATTGGCATGGTTCGCTTAGGTATAGCGAGCGGAGGTGGCAGACGGCGTTGGAACCTGGCTCGCCGTGAGCGCATGCCGCTGCCTTTGAGGCGGTCGCCGACGACCGTGCCGCAGGCGCT
>JBBDYI010000263.1:0-17085 GCA_040901705.1 Pirellulales bacterium
AAGCCCACTTCTCGTTTCGCTGCCAGGCCAAAGCCGCTCCCGATCCCTACGCGCAAATCCGCGCGTAGAATGGACAGCTACTTGCTCGGCCACCGCCAACGTAATCGACTCTTTGTGGACATCCATCCCGACGTAACGTACGCTTGTCGCCATTGGACCAGCCCTCTCGTTGTCGGCTCTGCGGTGAGGTGGAGTAAACAACGACCCCATCGTAACCCACGATCCGCGAGCGGCTGGTCCAACCATTTTGCCTACAGAATTCGGTTTCGGGGTAGACATCAAATACTTGCCGAGTTCTCTCGCGCCCTGCCAACGAAAAACCGGCTGGCACGATCTGCGATGGGCGTCGCAGTTTCGTACCAGCCGGTGGGCGAACAACGGTCGTGGGTAGCTGACCGTGGGTGCTAATTGTTCGCCACTTGGGCCTGGCCGACCGTCGACTCGCCGGCCTGCGTGGCGGCGTCGGTGGTCGCATCGCCGGATGCCTCAGCGGCGGCCGCTTCGACCGATGCCGCGGGAACCAGTTGGACTGCCAGGCTGCTGACCAGTTTCGCTTCGGCCGTGAACACGTGGATCTGGGCCGGGGTGGCTTCGGTCAGGCCCACATTGGGCAGCGTGACCGTCGTGCTCTTGCCGTCCCACTTGACCATCGTGGCCGGAATCGACAGTTGGCCGATTTGCAGAGCCACTTGTCCTTGCTTTTCGCCGAGGTTCTGGCCTTGGAGCGTCAACGTGGCTCCGGCGGGAACCATCGGCAGCTTGTCGGCGGCTTGGGCGTTGTCCAGGGCCTTGGCGGCTTCATCGGCGGCTGCCTGCTTGGCGGCTTCGGCCGCAGCGGCGGCTTGGGCGGCCGCTGGATCTTGCGGAGCGGCGGCGTCCTGGCCAGCGACGGGGACCGGCACGATGACCTGTTCGACGACGAGCACTTCTTCCGTCACGGTTGGGTAGCAGGGGTAGAGCGGCAGCGTGAAGCAGAAGCCGTGGTGGTGGCCGTGATCGTAGTGCGGCGGGCAGTATGGCGGGGGGCAATGCGGCGGCGGGCAGATCGGCTTGCAAATCGGGCCGGGGAACGGCAGCGGATGCTTGACCACGTTGCCGAACGGCGGTTTCTTGACGTTGTCGAATACCGGTGCGTGCTTGTCGACATTGCCAACGGGCGACTTCTTGATCTTGTCGAACGTTCCCTTGTTGATCGGCGACTTGACGACGTTCTTCGAAATGCCGCCAAAGCCGCTGCTTTTGGCCCGCGACGCGAATCCGCCACTATGCGAATTTCCGCCAGACGACTTTCCGCTGGATGACCTGGACGAGGAACCAGACCGGCCCGACGAGCCGCTTTTGCCCCCCTTGCCGCCGGCGAAGGCGTCTTCGACCGGCAAGGCCAGCACCGCGGTCAAGGCGGCGGCGACGATGATTTTCCAAGCGCGTTTCATGATCTTTTCTCCTGCCAAATGGTTGGTGTTTTGTCCGGCACTATGGTCAGGCGTAGGAAGGCGGCGTTTGTTACAGGGCAACTGCGGAAATCGGCCGAAGAGGGCGAATTATCCGAAATGGCGGGTAACGACGGCTGATCGGAGCCAAGATCGCCGGCTAGAATGGGCAGAAATGGGCCGGCGAATCGACGCCGGTGGGCAAACCGCCAGCAGCAGCCCGCCCGCCGCGGATGAGCCAAAATGGCATGGGCCGCCGGGCTGTGCCGTGATTCCTCGTAGGATGCTCTTCCGGGACAGACGTTTGGCGACAAAACCAGGCTGGCCATCAGGTGCTCACAGAGCACCCTACGGATTGCGGACATGTTTACGATCAAAATTTGCGGCGTGACGACGGTCGACGATGCCCGAGCGGCTGCGGCGGCCGGCGCGGACGCGATCGGCTTGAACTTCTACGGCGAAAGCCCGCGGTTCCTGCCGCTCGAACGGGCACAACACGTGGCGGTCGTGATTCCCAAAGGCGTCGTGCGAGTCGGCCTGTTCGTTAACGCCCCGGCGGAAGCGATTTGCGGTGCGTTCGATGCCTTGGGCCTCGATCTGATCCAACTTCACGGCGACGAACCGCCGGAGTTTCTCGCCGAGTTGGGAAAACGGCCCGTGATGCGGGCGTTTCGCGTTGGCGACGACGGATTGGCGCCGGTCGTTCGCTATCTGGACCGCTGTGGCGAGTTACGGATGTCGCCCGCAATGATCCTGCTCGACGCTCAACAGGCCGGCAAATATGGCGGCACGGGCGTAACCGCCGACTGGAATGCACTGGCCGAGCAGCGATCGCTACTCGGCAACCTACCGTTGGTGCTGGCCGGCGGTCTGACGGCCGACAACGTGGCCGAGGCGATTTATCGCGTGCGCCCCGACGCCGTCGACACGGCGAGTGGCGTCGAAACCAGCGCCGGCCAGAAAGATCGCGACGCCATGCGGCGATTCGTCACCGCGGCCCGCGAGGCTTTCGACAATGTTAGCCGCGACGACCAGTGGGACACGTAGAAACTATCTCCGCACCCGCGGCGCGGTTGGGCGACAGGAGTCGAGAGACAGAACGCTCGAAGCTGTCCCGATCGCGGCTGTGGGCGGAAATCATTGCGAACGCGCAACTTAGCTCGACTGCGATCCTCCCGCCCCGGCGTTTATCTGGTGCATGTACTTGTAGCGAATGAGAAGTGACGATAGAATTAAGCAGGACATGAGAATGAGTCTCAATTACTTGCGTCGATGCCGGCCGGGCGTTTGGTTGCCGATCGATTGTCGTTGAGGTGTTTTTTTATGCACGATTTGATGCCATTGGGATGTTTGGCCGCCGGGGCGTGTGGTGAAATCGCCGAAGTGATCGGGCGGGTCGAACACGTGCATCGGCTCCGCGAGATGGGATTGCGCGACGGTGTTCGCATCGAGATCGTGCAAAGCGGGTCTCCCTGCATTTTGCGGGTCAATGGACAGCGGCTGTGCTTTCGCGATTGCGACGCGATGGGCGTGCTGGTGCGGACCGCGGCGGCGGCGTGTATCGATAGCGTCGAGGCAACGGTTGCCCCGACCGCGGTGACCTATTGAGCGGGGTGTTCTTTCGGCCTGCTTGCGGACCGGCGGTTTGATTTTTCTCGCGCCCAGCCGCGACGACGGTTGCGTCGTCGCATTGTCGATTCCTCCATCCACGCCATGTCGGTGTTGTCTGACCTTCCGATCGGCCGCCTGGCCCGCGTGCTGAGCGTGGCGGGGACGGACGGCGTTGGCGTGAGGCTGCTGGAAATGGGATTGATTCCGGGCGTCGAAATCCGCTTGCTGGGAACCGCGCCGCTGGGGGATCCGCTGGAGTTCGAGTTGCGCGGCTACCGCTTGAGTCTCCGCCGCTCCGAGGCCGCCCGCGTCGAGGTGCAAGTGGACGCGGCCCAAGCCGAGGAGGCGACCGGCTGATTCTCCGCCGCACGCGCGATGAAAACCACGAACACCCAAACCACCGTGAACGCGGCAAGAACGATCGCCGTCGCGCTGGTCGGCAATCCGAACACCGGCAAGTCGACGCTGTTCACGGCGCTGGCCGGGGTGCGGCAGCGGGTGGGCAACTATCCGGGCGTGACGGTCGAGAAAAAGGTGGGCCGCGCCAACCTCTCCGGCCGGGCCGTCGATCTCATCGACTTGCCGGGCACGTATAGCCTCGCGCCGCGTTCGCCGGACGAGATGGTCACCGTGGACGTGCTGCTGGGACGTCAAGCGGGCACGCCGCGTCCGGACGCCGTGCTATGCGTGGTCGATGCGAGCAACTTGGAGCGGAATCTGTATCTGGTGAGTCAGGCGTTGGATCTCGGTCTGCCGACGGTCGTGGTGCTGACGATGGTCGACCTGGCCGAGGGGCGCGGCATTCGCATCGACGTCGCTCGGTTGGAAAGTCAGTTGGGCGTACCGGTGGTTGCGGTCGCGGCCCATCGCCGGATGGGACTCGATCCGCTGCGAGCCGCTCTGCTGAAGTCGATTCTCGGCGGGCGGCGCGAGAGCGTGACTCCGTTCCCGCCGGAGTTTCAACGCGAAGTCGGCGACTTGCATACGCGCCTTACGTCCCGAAATGGACAGACGCCGCGGTTTCTTGTCGAGCGATTGCTGCTCGACACCAGCGGGTATATCGAAAACGACTTGCTTTCGGCCGACGATCGCGCGACGCGCGAGGCGCTCTCTGCGGCGCGCTCGCGGCTTGCCGAAGCGGGACAGCCGGTGCCGGCGGTCGAGGCGATCGCCCGTTATGGCTGGGCGGCGAACGTGCTCAACGGCGTGGTGACGCGCGAAGCGAGCGAGTCGGCGTCTCTGAGCGATCGGCTGGATCGCGTGCTGTGTAACAAGGTGGTCGGCGTGTTGATATTCGTCGCGCTGATGTTCGTGATGTTCCAGTCGATCTTTACGTGGGCAGCGCCGGCGATGAACGGCATCGACGGCGTGAAGGAGCGGCTCGTTGCGTGGATCGAAGGCGCGAACGGACAGCCGCTGATGCAAGCAGGCCCGCTGCGGTCGCTGATCACCAGCGGCGTCATCGAAGGCGTCGGCGGCGTGCTGATCTTTCTGCCGCAGATATTGATTCTCTTTACGTTCATCGCGGTGCTGGAAGACTGTGGGTATATGGCCCGCGCGGCGTATTTGATGGACAAGCTGATGGCGCCGATCGGGCTGAGCGGCAAGTCGTTCATTCCGCTGCTGTCGTCGTTCGCGTGCGCGATTCCGGGCGTGATGGCGGCGCGGGTGATCGAGAACCGCCGCGACCGGCTGCTGACGATACTGGTTGCGCCGCTGATGAGTTGCTCGGCGCGGCTGCCGGTTTATACGCTGCTGATCGCGGCGTTCATACCGGACACGCGCGTGGCCGGAATTTTCGGTTTGCAAGGGGCGACGATGTTCGCCATGTACGCCATCGGCATCGTGGCGGCGGTGTTCGTGACGATCGCGCTGCGTGGAACGATTCTCAAGGGCGAAACGCCGCCGTTTGTGATGGAATTGCCGAGCTACAAGGTTCCGTCGCTGCGCGTTGTCGTTTCGCGCGTGCTCGATCGGGGTTGGGCGTTCGTGCGGCGCGCCGGTACGTTGATCTTTGCCGTGATGGTGCTGGTGTGGGCGGCGGCCTATTATCCGCGGCTCGACGACGACGCCAGCCGTCGGCTGGCCGCAGAGCGGGAAACGCTCGAAGCGAAGATCGTCGCGCTCGAGGAAGCAGGCGAGCAGGAGTCGCCCGACTACGCGGCCGTGAGCGAGCGGCGTGATGATATCGCCAATCATCTCTCCGGCGAACAGGTGCGGCATAGCTATCTGGGGCGGGCCGGGCAGTGGATCGAGCCGATGGTCGAGCCGCTCGGCTGGGACTGGCGGATCGGCTGTGCGGCGATTGCGTCATTTCCCGCCCGCGAAGTGGTGGTCGGGACGATGGGGGTACTCTACGACCTCGGCACGGAGGAAGACGAAGAGTCGCCGAGCCTGCGCGAGAAACTGCGAACGGCGACGTGGGACGGAACCGACCGCAAGGTGTTCGGCGTGCCGGTGGCGTTGTCGATCATGGTGTTTTTCGCGTTGTGCTGTCAGTGCGCGGCGACACTGGCCGTGATCAAACGCGAGACGAACTCCTGGCGGTGGCCGGCGTTCACGTTTTTCTACATGACGTCGCTGGCCTATGTGGCGGCGCTGGCGACGTATCAGATCGCGATTCGGGTGGTTGCGGGCTGACGATGGCTTCAATCGTGGGAAGTGCCGTGTCATTCGGCCTCTCGTGGGGCGAGCGCGACCGGTGACATGCACATGACATGCGGACGTGCTGTCGCGCCGAAAAAGCGCTACGGAACCTGGCGAACGTCTGCTAAAATAGCCAATTGGTTCACGGGTCCGGCGAATCGCCACGTTTCGCTCGCCATCGTTCGTTCGTTTCACGCTAGGAGGATGCCGATGTCCGCAAACCGCCACAATCGCCGCTCGTTTCTCAAGACCACGGCGGCCGTCGCCGGCGCCGGGGCGATGACGCCGTACTTTTTCAGCGGCGAAAAGCCGTTGGCGGCCGAGTTCGTCGCCAAGAACGACCGTCCTAACGTCGGCCAGATCGGTTGCGGCGGTCAGGGCAACGGCGATACCAATCGGGCCAAGCGGTTTGGCGAAATCGTGGCGGTGTGCGACGTGGACGCCCATCGCGCGGCAGAGGCCAAAGCCAAGCAGGGCGGCGGCAAGGCCGACGTTTTCGACGACTATCGCAAGCTGCTCGACCGCAAGGATATCGACGTGGTCGTGATCGGCACGACCGACCACTGGCACACGCGGATCGCCATCGCGGCGCTGCGGGCCGGCAAGGACGTGTATTGCGAAAAGCCGCTCACGCTGACCATCGACGAGGGGAAGCAAATCTGCAAGGTCGTCAAGGAGACGGGCCGCGTGTTTCAGGTCGGCACGCAGCAGCGGAGCCAGGACGGGTCGCGATTCTTGACGGCGATCGCGCTGGCGCAACACGGGCGGCTGGGCAACATCAAGACGGTAAGTTGTTCGATCGGCGGCGCGCCGACGAGCGGCCCGCTGAAGACGGAAACGCCGCCGGACTATCTGAATTGGGACATGTGGCTCGGTCAGGCTCCGCTGGTCGATTACATTCCGCGGCGCTGCCATTACGAGTTCCGCTGGTGGTACGAATACTCCGGCGGCAAGATGACCGACTGGGGGGCGCATCACGTCGACATCGCGACGTGGCTGATCGGGGCCGACAAGACCGGGCCGATCTCCGTCGAGGGAACGGCCACGCATCCGGTGCCGTTCGACAAGGGTTATCCGACGGTCGACAACGAGTACAACACGGCGACGAAGTTCAAAATCACATGCAAGTACGCCAGCGGCGTCGAGGTGATCATCCGCGACGACATGGAGAACGGCCTGCTCGTCGAAGGCGACAAGGGACGGATTTTCGTCAGCCGCGGTGCTCTCAAGGGCAAGCCGGTCGAGGAACTCAAGGAGAATCCGTTGCCGGAGGACGCGATCACGAAGCTCTACAAAGGCAAGAAGCCGGGCGACCACATGGGCAACTTCTTCGAGTGCGTGAAAACGCGCGAGCAGCCGATATCAGACGTGTTCACCCACCATCGGGCGCTGACGACGTGCCATCTGGCGAACATCGCGATTCGGCTGGGGCGGGCGCTGAAGTGGAATCCCGACACGGAGCAGATCGAAGGGGACGACGAAGCGAACGCCTGGCAGAAGCGGGAGCAGCGGAAGGGGTATGAGATCGAGGCTTGATCGTTCGGCGAACGTATATCGTTGCCAGCTTGACTTTGGGGCGGCGTCGGACCAGATTGGTTCCGGCCTGCCCCATTTTTCTTGCCCGCCGCACTGACGCGGCTGTAGTGAGGAATGCCTTGGACCGCAGGGTAGAGCGAAGGGTGCGAGGCCCTCCAACCGCCGCGTTTCGTTCTGGTGGGCCTCACTCCGTTCGACCCACCCTACGGGATTCTTGTCGACTCGGCTTCTCCAAACGCGGGTTGATCTTGTATGTTGTGGCGAGGGCGGTTCGCGACAACCGTTCCTGCTCGTCAACGCTTGCAGTGAGGTGCTCACAGAGCACCCTACTGGTTGTTGCTTCGCCTCACGCACCGCTGAAACACGACGAAATCTGATATGGCTAAGAAGAAAGCACGCTCGGGCGGTCCCTCCAACGGTTCGACCGCCACGTTGACCGCCAAGGATAAGCAAACACTCTCGCAGATCGTGAATCTCGCCGATGGCGTTGTGGCGGCGGCGGAGAAGAAGCGCGATCCGGCGCTCGATATCCCGACGCGGGCGCTGTCGAACGTCAAGTACAACAAGACGAAGCGGTTCATCGAGATGGGGTCGGCCAAGAACCGGCGGAACCTCTTTAATCTGGCTCAGGCCAAGAGCTATATGCAGACGATTCTGGTGGCCAGCGGCTCGAGGAAGCTGATCAACGAGGGCAAGACGACCAGCATCCGCGGTTTGTACTACCTGCTCAAGCACACGATCGAAGGCGCGAAAGAAGAGACGTTCGACGATCAGGGCGACTGCGACACGATCATCGAGGACGTCGAGGTGACGCTCAACGCGCTGCGCGAGGAGCTGCACGTTTATGCCAGCAACCGCGGCGGCATGGTCGGGCCGATCTCGCTGATCGACAGCGGCGACGAGATCGATTGCGCCCGGATGGGCAGCGGCGGGTATAGCATTCCGTCGATCGTCGAGCCGGAAGTGATTCAGTTCAAGAAATGTACGGCCGACTTCATCCTGCACGTCGAAAAGGACACGGTCTGGCGGCGGTTCAACGAGGACAAGTTCTGGCGCGAGCACAATTGCATTCTCACGCACGGCGGCGGGCAGCCACCGCGGGGCGTGCGGCGGATGCTGTATCGATTGCACAACGAAATGAAGTTGCCGATCTATTGCCTGCTGGATAACGACCCGTGGGGATACTACATCTACAGCGTGCTCAAGCAGGGTTCGATCAATCTGGCCTATGAATCGAAGCGGATGGCGATTCCGGACGCGAAGTTTCTGGGCTTGCGGAGCATCGACTTCGAGCGCTGCCAGCTTTCGCCGAGCGTGCAGATTGCATTGAGCGAGCAGGACATCAAACGGGCAAAGCAAATCGCCAACTACCCGTGGTTCGAGGCCAAGAAGCCTTGGCAACGGGAGATTCAGCGGATGATCGACAACGGCTTCAAGCTGGAGGTCGAAGCGCTGATCAGCAAGGACATCAGCTACGTGACGGAGACTTACGCGCCGGAGCGGTTGGCGGCAAAGGATTGGCTGGATTGAGGCACCGCTTGCGCTCGATGTTGCAGTTCTTATCTGACCACGGAGCCGTTCTGCGATGACCGACGACGACCGCGCGGCCCGGCTCGACGCGATTCTGGCCTCGCCGAGTTACCGGCTGGCCGAAGAAGACACCGACTTCTTGCGGCGGCCCGAGTTGCGGCCGGTGCGTCTGCAGCTCGAGCTGCTCAAGCCGGAGATGAAGCTCGAGGAACATGGCGTGCGGTCGACGATCGTCGTGTTCGGCGGAACGCGGGTCGTTGAGCGGTGCGAGGCCGAAGCGCGGCTCACCCGTGCGGAAGCCTGCGCGGCCGCCGAACTGGACAGCCCGCTCGCCGCGCGGCAAGTCGAGCGTGCGCGGCGCGTGCTGGATAAGTCGCATTTCTACGACGCCGCGCGCGAGTTTGGCCGCATCGTATCGAGCACCTGTCAGACCAACGGCGAGTGCGATTACGTCGTCGTCACGGGTGGCGGGCCGGGCATCATGGAGGCCGGCAATCGCGGCGCGGCCGACGTGGGGGCCAAATCGCTGGGCTTCAACATCACGCTTCCGCGCGAGCAAGTGCCGAACGCGTACATCACGCCGGAGCTGTGCTTTCAGTTTCATTATTTTGCGCTGCGGAAGATGCACTTTTTGTTGCGGGCCAAGGCGTTGGTCGTGTTCCCCGGCGGGTTCGGCACGCTCGACGAACTGTTCGACGCGCTCACGCTGCGTCAGACGCGGCGGATGCAGGAGATTCCGATCCTGATGTACGGCCGGGCGTATTGGGAGCAGGTGATCAACTTTCGCTTCCTGGCCGACGAAGGCGTGATTTCCGACAGCGATCTGGCGCTGGTCCGCTACGTGGAATCGCCGACAGAAGCCTGGGAAGCGATCCGGGTGTTTCATGCCAACGGCGGCGAGCCGAAGAAGTGAACGGACGCTCGCCGCGCGGAAGAATTCAAAGAGCCGCCCCGTCGAAACGCACCCGCTTACCGTGCCGACTGACGATTGCGGATCGCAGCCAATTCAAAACCTGGAAGCCGATTGCTAGGAGTCTGTACGAATCGCATCCAGATGCTGCCGCAGATTTCGTTCGACATTGCGCTTGCCGCCAATGCTATCGTCGTAAAAAATCGCGCGATACCCGCGCACATCGAAGGGCATTCTGGTGCCCTCTTCACGTCGCACCAAGATTACTGCGGGCTTGTGTAACGCGTGCGCATACCCGAGTTCATAGAACACGTTTGGATTGTGGCTTGAAATCTCCGCCACCACAGCGTGGGCTTGTTCGATTTGTTGCTGGATGTCATCGAGGATTATTCCAGGGCCATGTATTTCGTCGACGCGCACGATCTCGAACCCTGCGCCGTCTGCGACCGGAAATATCACCTCTCGATACAGCGTGTCATACGGCTCGGAAAACGGCATGATCACGAAAATTCGAGGCCTAACGCCCGTAATCACGGTTTCCGAAAACTCGATCTCCGCGTCGTCCCAAGCGTAAAGTCCCGCTCCGGTTCCTTCGATAGGACGCCTTATGACGGTGTCCAGGACATCAACGTCGTCAACGGTCATTCGCACGGTTTGTGCGTTTACGGTTACGACCAGTTCATGCTCCTGCGTCGCCCCTAAGTTGGCAAGCGTACCTGCGTCTGCAAGCGACGACCAACCGTGGCCAGGACGGAACTCGGAAATGGCGTACGCCTTGTTGTAGGCGCCGAGGGCCGCCAAGAGATACGGCGAATTGAACGAATGGTAACCGAAGATAATTCCTGCGGACGTACGTTCGTTGCGGCTCAGCTTGATGCGAGTTGCAATTTGGCCATCGCGAAATCGAACGGATCCGAGCGCGAGTCCGAGCGGCGGTTGCCCGCTGGCTTCCTCCGGTCCATTATAAGTTGCGATCGTTCCATTAAATGACCATCGGCCGGCAATTGCGGCCCATTTCTCCACAACTGTACGCGTCGGCAGATTTGCATCGGGTCTGCTAATCATCGTTAATCTCGAACGTATGGATGCTGGAATCACGCACTTGCTAACGCGGTCGCATTATCCCACGAATGCTGAAAGTTAGCCAGCCTTTCACGATTTCCCGTACATTCGATAACCCGAAACGACCTTCTCCTTGGCGATGTGTCACTTCGATGAGACGCAAACAACCCCGCACGATACCGCCGATGAAACACAAAGAATCGCGCAAACGCGCCTCGCCCGGGCAACGTTTCGGTTATACTCAGCACCGCAGGCAACAGCCCGTCGCACTGGCCAGCGCAATCCGCTTCCGTTTCGATGCGAGGCGGCTCCATCCGACAGGAATCGCCATGATTACCAATTTGCGATCGCCGCGACGAAGCAAACCCAACATTCCGGGCGACTCGCCGAGGTGCGGTGCGACGGCCATGCAGTGGTTCGCGGGTGCGGTTGGGGTTGTCGTTCTGCTTGCGCCGCCTGCCTCCGCAAGGCCGACAGAATCCGATCCGAGCGAAAGCGCTCACAAGACCGGCAACGCCACGGACACAGACACTTCTACGAATATCGCCGTTCGGCGTTCGATCGCTCTCGTCGAACGCAGCGCGGCCGAGTACCGACGTCAGCGGGAGTGTTTTTCTTGCCATCATCAGGCCGTGCCGGTCCTGATGCTCAGCGAAGCCGGCCGCCGGGGGTTTGCCGTTGACGGCGACAATCTCCGCGCCCAACTCGACCACACCGCCGCCCACTTGAAACGCGGGCAGGCGAGCTACCAGAGCGGTCAGGGGCAGGGCGGGCGCGTCGACACCTCCGCGTGGGCATTGTGGGCGCTCGACGAAGGTGGCCGTGCGGCAGATGAAACCACCGCCGCCGTTGCTGGTTATTTGCTTGCCACCGATGTTGACAAAGGCCACTGGCTGTCGGCCGGACAGCGCCGGCCCACTCAAGGCAGCCCGTTTGCGACCACTTACGTCGCCGTCCGCGCTCTCGCCGCGTTCGGCACGGGCGAGCAGCAACCGCGAGTCGCGGAGCGCGTCGCCGCGGTGCGGAAATGGCTTGAGTCCGCCGATGCCAGTGACACCGAGGACCGCGTTTTCCGTCTGCGGTCACTCGCTTACCTGGCCGAATCCGGGCTGGCCGACGTGGACCGTGAACTCATCGAATCGGCCGCCTACGACGTGCTGCGGCTACAACGCGACGACGGCGGCTGGGGGCAACTGCCGGAACTTTCGACCGACGCCTACGCCACGGGCACGGCGCTCGTGGCGCTGCGCGACGCCGAGAAGCTCACCGTCGCCGAATCCGCATACCGGGCCGGCGTCGCGTTCTTGCTCCGCACCCAACTCGAAGATGGCGCGTGGCGCGTGGCCACGCGCAGCAAGCCGATCCAAAAATATTTCGAAAGCGGTTTCCCGCACGAAAAAGATCAGTTCGTCTCGATGGCCGCGACGAACTGGGCAGCGCTGGCCTTGCTGTACACCGTCGAGAATGCCAGCAAGTGAATCTCCGTCCTGCGCGACGCCGATGGAAAATCCCGAATCGCTCATCTTCATCATGCTGCTGCTATTCCTCGTGCCGATCGGCGCGGCGGCGGCGCTCTCGCTATGGGCGCTGCGGCCTTGGCTACGGGCGACGATGGCCGGCGCGCAGCTGACGGTCTTCGAAATCATCGGCATGAGGCTGCGCCGCGTCGATGTCGACGCCGTTGTCGCCGCGCTCGTGGCGGCCCGACAGAGCGGGGTCGAGATCCACCAGATCGATCTCCAACGCGCGTACCTTGCCGGCGTCGACCTGCCGACGATCACGCTCGCCTGGATTAACGCTCAGCGAAAAGAAATGGACCTCCAGTTCGAGCAACTCGTCGAGATGTATCAACAGAAGCGGTTGGGCGAACTCATCGACGAAGGCACGAAATAACACTGCATCGCCGCGGTTCCCAGAGATCGTCCGCTGTAATCGTCGGCCACACGATAAGGCTCGCGCCGCGGGGCATCGCGTTCGTGGTTTGTCTGCCATCGAACGACGGATCGCAGCGCGGATCGCAGGACTACTTGGAGGCGTCGTCTTTGCCGCTCTCGGTGGCCTGCGCGTTTTTCTCGGGCTTGTCGTTCTTTTCGATGCGGCCGAAGAGTTGTCCGCCGTGGCCGGCTCCGTCCCACGTGCCGGCATAGTGGCCTTCGTAGATAAGCACGCGGGCATCGAACGTGCCCAGCAGCGGAACCGCCAGTTTGGTGACCGAAATCACGGGCGTATCGCCGGCCCACTTGACGGGAATCTTCAGCCGCACCGGCACGTCGTGCTTGCCGTACTGGATGCGAGCGTGGAACATCCATTTGTCCCCTTCGTCCTTGACCACCTTGTCGATTACATAGCGCTCTTCGGAGAGCTTTCCGGACGGCTGGTCCGAGGCGGTGAAGAAACCGACCAACGCGACGTTGCGCATCGACTCTTCGAACTTCGTTTCGAGTTCGATCTGCTCCTTCGACATCGGCTTGGACGTATCTGCGCTGTCGTTCGGTTGCTTCGCGGTGGGCTGCTTCGCGGTGGGTTGCTTGTCGTCCGCTGGCTTCGCGCTGGAGTCCTGCGCAAAACCGGGCAGCGAGGCTGCGGCTACTGCCAACAAAGCCAGCGCGATTCGGCCGGCCAATCCGGCGTGCGAGATTACTTTCATGGCGTTCATGGCATTCGCTCCCATTGGTTTCCGGTTAACGTAATCGTGCGGTTCTCGTCGCCTGCTGATCGCCCGATTGTATCCGACAAATCTTCTTGCGGCCAAATGGAAGCCGCTTCTGCATTGGCTGGTGCGATGTCCACAGCACGTTGGTAGGCAACGGATGTTGGTAGGCGAGGGACGAAGCTGGGCGTGCTTTGGGTGGTGCGGTGACGGCGTGGCCTGGTTTTTGGTGGAAATCGGGCCGGGAGTCTGGTATGGTCAGAGCCGTTTCATGATTCGAGGTTCGTACGGAGGGCCGCTTGCCGGTTAGTTCGCGCGATAGCCGATTGGCTGGCGCGATGCCGCGACACGGGTTTGATTTGCGGCCGTGTTGCGATTTGCAACAGTGTCGATCGACGACCGCTTATCGAACCGCTCGGAAGAGGGAATTATTTAACATTACTCGTGTTTTTTGCGGAGCGGTTTGGTTAAGCAGTCGATTTTTCGATTTTTTCTAACCGAGCACAGCTGGCAGGATGGTTGTGAAAACGATCGTATGAGCTAGACGGCAATCGTCCGTTTCGAGTGGACTGTTAGCCCGCCGCCAACTCGTGCAAGTATGCGACGGCCTGGCCGATTTCGCGTTGGGGGTCGTCGCAATTGTTGCGTTCGATCGTCACGTCACCGCGATAGGCGAAGTTTTCGAGCGCGCCGAGCAATGCCGGAAAATCGACGCTGCCGCGGCCGAGCTGGACTTCGACACCCCGGCCTCGGCTCGGGTCGCGGACGGCGTCGCGGGCCCGCACGTGGCGGACGTAACTTCCGAGCGTCTGCACCGCTTCGTCGACGGAGAATCCGTTTTCAATGAGTCCGGCCGGATCGAAATCGACGCCGATCGATCCGGCGTCGAGCGTCGAGAGCAGCCGGGCCAACGTCGGACCGTCCTCTGTGCCCGTGCGGGCGATGAAAATCGCGCCGGCGCGGGCGCCAAAGTTCGCCAGGTCGGCGAGAACCTGAACGAGAAGTTCCCACGCCTCGCCGGACGGCTCGCTGGGCACGCGGCCAATGGAGTTGACGACGAACGGAGCACGCAGTTCATAGGCCAGACGCATCGCGGCCTTCGTTGCGGCTACGCGGCGGTCGAGGTCGTCGGCGACGTGATAACCCCGACGGGTGGCAAACCGGACCGTTGCCACGCTTAAATTCGCGTCGGACAGCATTTTCCGAATCTGCCGCAGCCCCGTGACGGAGACTTCCTCCGGGCGAAGCTCCGTTCGAGCGTCGATTTCCACCGACTGCGCGCCCAGACGCCCCGCCGTAAGCAAGGCTTGCTTAAAGGGCAATCTCAGGCTGGCTAATTGTATCCCGACACGAAACGTCGACAACGCGGCGGCTCCTCCAACGATAACAAGCGCAATGGTATCGAATCTGCGGCTGATCTCACTGGCGATTGTAGCGGTTGCGACAGCGGCGACCAATGGCGGCATCGGCGCGGACGCGATCAACGACGCGGTCCACGACGCGGGAGAGCCGTCATCCGGCGCGTCACCTGCGCCATTGTCTGCCGCGTCGCCGATGACTTCGACGTCTACACCAGCGGCGGCAGGATCGAAATCCGCGGCAGCTTCGGCGGCGGTTTCCCCGGTGGCGGCCGCACCCAAGCAGACAGGCTCAGAGCGTCACCCCGACGCGGTCGAGGCGTTTCATTGCGGATTCGAATCCGGCGGCAAGGTCGATTGGGACGAGAACCACGACCTGATTCCGGATCGCTGGACGCGGCGCAGTGGCCCGGAGTATCCGCATTACCTGAAGATCGAACTCAGCGCGGCCGAAGCGGCCGAGGGTAAACACTCGCTGCGAATGGTGCTCAATGGCGGCGCCGCAGCGATGTCCAGTCCGCCGATCGAAATCGGCCCGGAATTCAGCTACGTGGTGGAATCGCAGGTCAAGACCGTCGGCCTGGTCCACGACGTTGCTTATATGACGATTCAGTTTTTCGATACCCAGAACAAGGAATTGGCGCATCACACATCGGAGCGCGTCGCGACGACTCCTGGCTGGACTAAGCTGCGGATCGGTCCGATAGCGCCGCCGGCTCCCGATTCGGCATACGCAGTGATCTCGCTGGTCGTCGAGCCCACGGATAAGACGGACATCGATGGCGAGGTTTACTTCGACGACGTGTGGCTGGCCCACATGCCGCGGATGACGGTGGTCACGTCGGGACGCCACAACGTCTATCCCGAGTCGGAACGTTTCGAGGTGACCTGCAAGATTTCCGGCATTCTCGAACACGATCCGATGATCTCGTTCGAGCTCGTCGATATTTCCAGCCGTGGCGTCGACAAGGCCTCGCAAAAGCTCAAGGGTTCGATCGTCGAGCGCAAGAACGCCCGCATCGAACGGATCAAGGGCATCTGGCGACATGCCGTCAAGGGTTTCGCCGGCGAGGCGAAGTGGTCGCCGGTGTCGGTGGAGCCGGGCTTTTACCGTGTGATGGTGACGATGCGCGGCCAAAGCGGATTGATGCAACAGCGCGAAGTGACGTTCGCGGTCGTGCGTCCGGAACGGCCACAGCCGAACGGCGAATTCGGCTGGACGCTGCCGCTGGGGGAGCAGCCGCTGGAACTCAACCAGATGGCCGATCTGCTCGGCCACGCCGCGGTAAGCCGCGTGAAATTTCCCGTCTGGCACAATGCCGACGACCTGGCCCGCGGCAATAAGCTGGTCCGATTTGCGGAACGTTTGAACGAGTTGGGCATTTCGATCGTCGGTTTGCTCAGCGAGCCGCCGCCGGATATCCGCGGACACTTCGGCGAAGGAAAGGAGTTGTACGCCGCCAACGTGTTCACCTCGGAGCCGGAACTGTGGTATCGCTCGCTCGAACCGACGATGACTCGGTTATCGTCGAAGATCAACTGGTGGCAACTCGGCCTCGACCAGGACAGCAGCTTCGACGGTTTCCCGGGCGCCCGAGCGGCCGTGCGCGACGTCAAGAAGCAACTGGAGCAATTCGGCCAGCATGCCCATTTGGGCGTCGGCTGGCGGTGGGTCAGCGACGTTCCGCCGTCCGCGGATGCGGCGTGGGAGTTTCTCGCCCTGTCCGCCGAACCGCCGCTCACCGACGTCGAACTCGACTCGTATCTCACCGCCACGCAGGGCCGCGGGGCGCAGCGGTGGGTCGTGCTCGAACCGCTGCCGCGCGAACGATATTCGATGGAAGTCCGCGCCGCCGACCTCGTGCAACGCATGATGGCGGCCAAAATCGGCGGCGCCGAGGCCGTGTTCGTGCCCGATCCGTTCAATCGCGAGCACGGCTTGATGAACGAGGATGGTTCGCCGGGCGAATTGTTCCTCACGTGGCGAACTACTTCGCTGGCGCTGTCTGGCTCGAAGTTCTTAGGGCAGATTCCGATGCCCGGCGGCAGCCAGAACCAGATATTCTCCCGCGGCGAGGACGCGGTGATGGTCGTCTGGAACGTCAAGCCCACGGAGGAAGAGTTGTTCTTCGGCAAGGAGATCGAAGTCATCGACGTGTGGGGGCGGCGATCGAAACCGGCCGTCGATCAGGGCCGCAGCAAGATCGCCGTCGGCCCCCTGCCGATTCCCGCGCTCGTGGACGCCAACCCGGCTCGCTCGGTCGCCATCGGCAACATCAACGGCGGCACGTACACCTGGTGGCGCAACCAGGCCGCCTCGTCCACGGCCTCTACGTTCGCCGGGTACAAGCA